>CALMJO010000222.1 GCA_937864375.1 uncultured Spirochaetota bacterium | reverse complement strand
CCGACGAGGCCGGCCGGCCGAACAAGGTGCGGTTCAAGGTGGACGCCGGCGCGAACGAACGTGGCGACGCGGTCATCACGTCGGCGGGGAGCGCCGTGCAGGCGCTGGTGATACTCGCCAACGAGGAGCGGCAGATCGCGCATGAAGTCGCGCAGGCCATGCAGCAGGCGGCCGGGCGGGCGGTGTGATTCAAACGGCCCTATAGGAGTGCCACGGTCTTTGAAATTTCATAGGACAAAAGGACACCTCGCAGGTGCATACGAGGTCGTTCTGCGGGTTGCTGACGGGCTCGTTTTTCTCCTCGTTTTTCGCGCGGGCCCAGGCGGCGGCCTCTTCCTCCGAGTCGACGAAGCCGGCGCTGTAGACGCTCTCTTTCCTGCAGTGCTTGTAGCTGTATATTAATTCGAATCGCGTTTTCACGTTTGCGCCCCTTGAAAAGATAGCGTCGACCGGAACGTTTCACGATGCGCGTCCCGGAGCCCGGTTCACCGGCACCCGGGGTGCCGTTTCAAGTAATAGTAACTCTTTTCACACCGATCGGCAATTTTTTTGGTGGGGCCTCACGGCGGGAACGGGAATGCAATTCAAGTATAAGGACTTCAACAGGAGCATGCGATACAATTTTCTCTCAGAAAGGCGGCCAGCTTCCGGGCCGGAAAATCACAAAGGAGATTACCATGGAAAAAATCATTGGCGGAAAACTGGCTGCGGACGCGCTCATCGAGCGCGGCGTAAAGCACATTTTCTCGATCAGCGGCGGCCACATCACGCCCATCTACCAGTTTCTTGAAAACACCGGCGTGAAGATCTTCGCGACCCGGCACGAGCAGGCGGCGGTCTTCATGGCCGAGGCATACGCGCGCATGACGCGCAAGCCCGCGGTGGCGATGGTCACAGCAGGGCCCGGATTCACCAACGCCCTTTCCGGGATCGCGAGCGCGCGCCTCTCGAACGCGCCCATCATTCTCATCGCCGGGTGCGTGGGGCTGGAGACCGCGGAGAAGCTCGATCTCCAGGACATGACGCAGCTCCCGGTCATCGCGCCCATGGTCAAGAAGGCGCTGGTCTGCCACAACGCCGAGCGCGTCCCCGAGTTCATCGACATGGCGTTTCGTTACGCGAGCCAGGGAAGGCCGGGCCCCGTGTACCTGGAACTCCCCTGCGACATGCTCAACGCGACCGCCGACATGAGCAAGGTGAAGAAGTACGAAAGCACCGTCACCTCCCGCACCGTGGACACCGCCGGCGCGGAAAAGATCGTGGATCTGCTCAAGGAGGCCAAGAGCCCCATCATCATCGCGGGAAGCGGCGCATGGTATTCCGACGCGGGGGCCGAGCTTACCGCCTTCGTGGAAAAAACCGGCATCCCGGCCTTCACGCTGGGCGGCGGTCGGGGCGTCATCCCGGACACGCATCCCCTCTGCTTTGAGTCCTCGCTCGCCATCAGGCCGGGCGCGTCGCTCGTCGCGAACATGTCCGCCGACCTGGTGCTCTTCCTGGGTTCCAGGCTCTCGCTCTTCTACATCTTTGGCGACATCTTCAACAAGGCGGCCAGATTCATACAGGTGGACATCGAGGCCGAGGAGATCGGCCGCAACCGCTCCGTGGACCTGGGCGTGGTGTGCGACGTCAAGACCATGCTCGCCGAGCTCGTGCGCATTGTGGGCGAGCGCAAGATCGGGCCCGCGCTCGTGAAGCAGTACTCGCCCTGGCTCGACACGATCAGGAAGGCGGACGCCGACAGCAAGGCGCAGGCGCAGCCCATGTGGGACAAGCAGGAGCTGCCCATCCATCCGCTTCGCCTCGCGAAGGAGATCAACGAATACATGGACCGCGAGGACGACATCGTGGTCGCCGACGGCGGCGACACCGCCACGTGGATGGGGATGACCCGCACCGTGAGGAAGGCGGGCCACTACCTGGACTACGGCCTGTACGGATGTCTCGCGGTGGGCCTGCCCTTCGCCAACGCAGCGAAGCTCCTCAATCCGGACAAGCGCGTCCTCCTGGTGATAGGTGACGGATCGGTGGGATTCAACTTCATGGAATTCCACACTGCGCTCAGGAACAACCTGCCCATCGTGGTCGTCGTGGCGAACGACACCCTGTGGGGCATGATCGCCCACAGCCAGCAGCTGCGCCTGGGCCACGCGATCAAGGACGGCACGGAGCTCGGGCATGTGCATTACGAAAAGCTGGTGGAGGCACTGGGCGGCTTTGGCGCGTATGTCGAAAAACCGGAAGACATCAGGC
>CALMJO010000221.1 GCA_937864375.1 uncultured Spirochaetota bacterium | reverse complement strand
GAGTATGTCCGGAGGATGAAGTCGATCGACGAGTTCAACAGGCGGATGAAAGATAGCGGGAAGGATGCGGGCCGGGAAAAGGATGATGCGTGAGCTTCCCGGGTACAAATATACTTGGAAATATACTTGACTTCGCCGCCGCGTCTGCATATACTGTTTCCAGGAGAGAAAACGCATGCCTCAGATCTCGCTGTATATTGACAGGGAAACCCTGGAACGCCTGGAGAAGGCCGTGAAAAAGGAGAAAACCTCCATCTCGGCCTGGGTGTCACGCCGCATCAGGGAGGAGCTGGTATCCCGCTGGCCTGCTGATTATTTCAATCTCTTCGGATCAATAGATGATGAAACTTTCGTCAGGCACGACCCACCCCCGTTCCGTGACGACGTGAAGCGTGAAACCCTGTGACGTATTTCCCGGATTCGAATATCTGCATTTACTTCCTGAAGGGTCTGTATCCGCAGATCGCGCGCAGTTTTGGCGAGCGCCATCCGCGCGAGATCATGATATCGTCGATCGTTAAGGCGGAACTGCTCTATGGCGCCGAAAAAAGCGCGCGCAGGGATCGCAATCTAAAGGCGATTGTGGACTTTCTGGAGCCGTTCGAAACGGCCGGGTTCGATGATGAGGCCGCTAAGGAATATGCGTATCTGCGATCGGCGCTGGAAAAAAAGGGAAGCCCCATTGGTCCCAATGATTTGATGCTTGCCGCAACAGTCCTCGCTCGCGGCGGGGTCCTGGTTACCAATAATACCAGGGAATTCAGGCGGGTGCGCGGATTGAGGCTTGAGAACTGGTGTTCGTAAGCCGCAAAGGTTCAACGCCGCGGCTCTATTGCCTTCCAATCCCTCCGGTATGAATCCGGGCTGCCTGGATATTTCCACGGACGAGCTCCTGACCTCCTTGACGATCGTTTCCCGTTTTTTGTAGATCGTGTCCACCTTCACGGTAATCGCGAACGCGGCGATGAGGTTGCCCGCGTAATTGTAGACGGGGCCGCCTGTTCCCGCCCGCCCCGTAAAATTCTCTTCCCGGTCGAAGCTCATCCCGGTGCGGCGCACCTCGTCGAGCTCCTTTTCGAACGCCTCCCGCGTGGTGATCGTGTTTTCCGTGAGCCTCAGGAACTCACAGGAATCCAGGATGCGCGGAATTCGACTCTGGATTATTCACCGACGATTCCGCCGCCCGCTTCCGCGCGGAGCTCATCGCGTAGCGCAGCCTTCCCATCGTGTTGCTGTACCACGCGGAGAACCTTACCCCCGCGGTGTATCCCGGCATCCACCTGCCGCCCGGGACGAAGGGAGCCTGAAGCATGTCCTCGGCCCGGGGGAGCTCTACGCCGGCGACGATCACGTCTTCCCCGGCGCCGGATTTCGCGACGACGTTCCCGCGTGCGTCCACGATTTGCGAACAGTCAAGAAACGCGGAGCGGACCCTGAGGCCCGCCGACATGGGAAGCGGACTTTCAAAGGCGCCGGTCTTGTTCGAGGTGACGACCGGGACGCCCAGGCAGCGGGAATAGGCCAGGGGAGTCGCCGTGTACTGTTCGTCCCAGTTCTTCCTGTCCCTTCCCGGGATGAAGCGCGCGAGGCCTGGGCACGAAAAGGGAATGAGCACGAGAGCGGGCGCGCCCTGGGAGAGCATCTTGAGGCTGTGGGTTTTTGATGAATCGAAGCAGATGGACACGCCTATGCGTCCCAGGGGAGTGTCGAACACGTTGGGATTGGCCCCGCCGCCCTTGAAGTAAAACGCCTCGTAGAACGCGGGCTCGATCTTGCGGTGGTGCCAGAACTCGTCCTTCCCCGGCCCGGTGAGGATGAACGTATCGTAGAAATCGGTGCCGTCCCTCTCTAAAATGCACGTCCCGATGTACGCCCTGTGCTTCATGCTCAGGCTTTTGAGCCAGTCCCCGGTGCGGCCGTGAAGCGGCTCGGCCATCTCCCAGATGTCATCGGTGAACCTGTAGCCGGCCAGCGCGAATTCCGGGATGAGGATGAGCTGCGCCTTCCTGCGCGCCGCCATGCCTATGAGCTTCTGGGCCCGCGCGCGGTTGCCCTCGTAATCGCCGTTTTCCGAATGCATCTGCACGGACGCGACCCTGATCTTCATATCCTTCCCCCGGTACGCTTTGTGTATGCTGCTTCCGCGAGAGACCGGGCTCACCCGATCTCCACCGACTGGAAATCCATCCGCTCCAGGTCGATGCAGAGCATTTTCCCGCGAAGCGCGCTCTCGCGGCCAAGGAGCATCCCGCAGATTTCCGCCGCCTGCAGGCTCGCCGTAACGGCCGGCGTGAACGCGGGGTTCCCGGCACGCGCTTCGACGCCCCTGTCAGCTTGCGCGCCGGAGAAAATGGTTTCAATGATTTTTTCCCCCGGGTACTGCACTGCGACCTGCCCGTACCATCCCGCGATGGAGCCGTGCACCAGGGGGATTCCCAGATCCCCGCAGGCGGCGGCGAGCTCGAGGCGTGCGGGTATGCTGTCGAGCGCGTCGGCGGCGGCCTGCGCCCCCCTGATCTCGTTCCGTCCGAACGATTTTGAGAATGATGCCCTGTGAGCCCGGACCTGCACGGCCGGGTTGACCGCGGCGATCCTTCGCGTAGCCGCGTAAATCTTCGGGGTGCCGATCGTCGCGGCATCGGAAAGCAGCTGCCGGTTGAGGTTGTGTTCCTCGAACACGTCGGGATCGAACAGGACAAGCGTTCCCACCCCCAGGCGCGCGAGCTCCTCGACCAGGTATCCTCCCAGCCCGCCGCATCCTACCACCGCAACGGTGCTCTGCAGCAGCCTCAGCTGGGCTTCCATGGAGATGGAGTCCGCGTTGCGAAGATAGCGCTCCGGCATGATCCCGAGCTCGAGCGCGACCTCCTCCGTGTCGCGCAGGCTGAAGCCGAAGTGCTCCGCCGTTGTGCGCAATTCGCGGCCGGAGATGCGCCCCTCCCGCGTGGCGCGCGCCAGAAAATCCCTGAGCGTGCTCATCCGCCGCCCACCGGGGGGAAGAGCGCGCAGGTTTCGCCGTGGGCGAGGACGTGGTCCCAGTCGCGGTGCCGGCGGTTCACCAGGATGAGCGTGACCTCCTGCCCGGGAATTCCCAGCGCGTGTACGAGCGCGCGCACGCTGGTGCCGGGCGCAAGCTCCATGTCGCGCTCCTCGAAGCGCCCGGTGCGAAGAGATGCGAAGAGTTTCACCTTTACGCTGATTGGTCCCATGTCCTTCGATGTATCACCGTCGCTGCTTTCATCCCGCCCGGCCGTCGAGCGGCTCTATCACGAGCTCGATGAGCGTGTCCGCGGCGGGCCATGCCTTCATGTCCTCCCGGTAGACCGCGTCCGCGGGGAGCGTGTTCAGCACGGCGCGCGCCTCGGACAAGGGGACGATTATGCCCTTCGACAGCAGCCCGGGCCCGGCCTCCTTCATGATCATGTTGAAGAGCTTGAGGCGCACCCGTCCCACGGTCGGACCCCCCGCCGATTCATGGTCGCGGTACGAGATGGCGCTTCGCATGGGGGAGAGAATGCCTCCCTTTCTCAGGGTGGCGCCCACGAGACCCGGCATAGCCGCGCTGAGGGCGAGCACCGCGCCGTCGGCGAGGCGCGCGGACCGGACGTCGTCGACCGGCATGCCGTCTAAAAAGATGGTGCTTATGCGCGTGCGGATGTAGTCCGGGTCAAGGCCCAGGCCGTCTTCAAGGAATTCGCCCACGCTCGTCCCGGGCGCGACGTCGATCAGTATGCCCTTCTGGAAGAGGATGTAGAATTCCGGGAGCAGGCCGGAATCGACCGCGATCCGGAAGGATGGCGGACTACCCGCTTCTACTTGAACGGTTTTTCCTGTACTGTGCATGATGGTTTCCCGCGCGCGTGTTCGGTTGATCAGGCAATATGATGGTGTTGCAGCGGCGCGATAAATCGTGCCGCTGCAACACCTATCTTTTATAATGCTACCAGTTGAAGACCTGGTCCAGGTCGGAATCCTTCACGTCGAAGATGACGTTGTGCGGCGCCAGCTTCTCGTTCAGGAAGTAGCGCGGCAGGCGGTCGTGCTTCGCCGTGAACCCGGCGCGCGCGTTGAAGTCACGCTCCATGGAGAGCACCTGCTTGCCCAGCGCCGCGACGTCGTCCGCGGTGAGCGAGAGGCCGTAAAAGGCGTTCAGCATGTCGATGAGCGCCTGGAAGGTCTCGGGCTGGTCGAGCACGGCGAAGGCGATGAACAGGCACATGCCGGTGGAGTCCACCGCGGCCGTCGCGATCTGGAGATTGCGCGAGAGCTCGATCTGTCCGTCCGGCTTGAGGGGATCCACGAAGCCGCCCACCTTGAGGATGTTGGTGGCGACCGCGTAGCCGGCCGTGTGGTCCGCGCCCATGGTGCTCGTCGCGTAGGTGACGCCTATGCCCTGCACCGCGCGCGGGTCGTAGGCCGGCATCGCCTGTCCCTTCACCACGGGGACGCGCTCCACGCCAAAGGCCTTGCCCGTCACCTCGGCGCCGCTGCCCAGGATGCGGCCCAGGGGCGTTCCCTTGCCCACCTCGTCCACGAGGCGGATGGCGCCCTCGGCGTCGCCGAACTTGATGATCCCGGCCTCCATGGCCACGCCTATGGTCACGCCCATCTCGATCGTGTCGAGGCCGTAGTTGTCATCCATGAAGTCGAGCTTCGCGATCACGTCCGGGTCCGATATGCCGCAGTGCCCGCCGTGCGCCCACACGGTTTCGTATTCGGGCTGCTTGGAGACGAACTTCCCGTTCTTGTCCACGTAGGTGCCCGAGCACTGGATGACGCACCCGGTGTGGCAGCCGTGCGTCGCCAGCCCGCCGCGCTTCGTTTCGAGGTCGGCGATGGTCTCGCCGCTGATCTTCGCGCTGCCGTCGAACACGCCGCCCGAAAAGTTCTTGGTGGGGTATCCCCCCGCTTCGTTCAGGATGTTCGTGAGCACGTTCGTGCCGTAGGCGGGGAGCGCCTGTCCCGTGACCGGGTGGCTCTTGAGCCCCTCGGTGAACTTCTTGTTCGCCTCGCGGAACTTTTCCACGTCCTTGGGCTGGCGCATCTTGAGGTCGGTCATGTCCAGGACGATCGCCTTCACGCCCTTTGAACCCATGACCGCGCCCACGCCGCCCCGGCCCGCGTGACGCGAGGGACGCGTCTCCATGTCGGTGACCGCGATCGAGGCCGCGCCCATCCTCATCTCGCCCGCAGGGCCTATGGAGATGCAGGCGATCTTTTCGCCATACGCCGCCTTCATTTTGTCGACGAGGTCGTAGTTGGGGAGCATTTTAAGGCTTTTGTCGGATTTGATCTTGACGCCGTCCTTCCCGAAGTGAATCACGTAGAGATCGTTGGTGGCCGGCTTTCCCTCGAGCACGATCGCCGCATAGCCGTAGCGGGAGATCGCGATGGCCGCCTGCCCGCCCGAGTTCGCCTCCTTGATGGTGCCGGTGAGGGGGCTCTTGCAGCCCACCGAGAGCCGTCCCGAGATCACCGCCGCCGATCCCGACAACAGTCCCGGCGCGAAGACGAGCTTGTTTTCCGCGCCCAGTGGGTGGCAGAGGGGGGGGACTTCCTTTGATACTATGGCGGAGGTCATAGCCCTTCCGCCCAGGCCCGCGTACGCGCCCACGGGCTCTTCCTTCATCGAGGGGCCTCCGGCTGCCCCCATGTCGATTCGTAGAATCTTGTCCATGTGAGTCCTCCATGCATGAATTCTTTATTTTTCGCAGCTCAAATGCGGGCCGTTGGGGCGGAGGGAGGGCTATGGCAGCAGGGCAATGGTTCGCGCTCTTCGTGCATGCATTGACGATGGACGCTGCGTTGTACTTTGTATTAATGAAACGGGAAAAAAAGGCCCGAGTCAAGCCAAATAAATTTTTACATTTCCCGGGCGGTGACTATATTTGGCCCATGATTATGGCCGACTTGCAATTCGGCGCGCCAGCGCATCCCGCCCATAAAGAACACCCCTCGAGGCTCTTCGTGGAAATCACCACGCGCTGCAACCTGTGCTGCGGCATGTGCGTGAAGCAGAGCGGGGGAGGGGACATCAGGGAGGGCGACCTCGCCGATGAGACGTTCGGCGCGCTCATGGAAGCCATGTCGGGTCTGGAGGGGCTGGTCCTCTCTGGAATAGGCGAGCCGCTCCTGCATCCGCGCCTGGAGGATTTCATCCGCAGGGCGAAGGCGCTCATGCCGGCGCGCGGGCGCGTGGGTTTCCAGACGAACGGGCTCCTGCTCACGGCGGAAAGGGCGCGGGCGATCCTGGCCTCCGGCGTCGACCAGATCTGCGTGTCGGCCGACAGCGCGACCCCCGGGTCTTCCTGCGCCGCCGAGGGGCTGCACCCTGGCGACGCCATGACCGCGCTGGATACGCTGGAGCGCGCCGCGCGCCTCGAAGGCAGGGAGAGCTTCCAGGCCGGGATCGAGTTCGTGGCGATGCGGGAGAACATTGCCGAGCTCCCCGTGGTTATACAAAGCGCGGCTGAGCGCGGGGTGCGCTTCGCGATCGTCACCCAGCTCCTGCCTTACGACGCGCCCATGGTCCGCCACGCCGCCTACGACACCAATACCGACGCAGCGCTTGCGATATTCGAATCGTGGCAGCGCCGGGCTGCCGCCAGGGGGATCGATCTCTCCCTGTATTTTGGCGCGCTTCGAAAATATAGCCGGAATTCCAC
>CALMJO010000220.1 GCA_937864375.1 uncultured Spirochaetota bacterium | reverse complement strand
CGAGGCGCTCATGCCTTGAATCCGCAAAGCGCGAGCGCCTGTTCCCATACCTCGCGCGAGAACGCGGGGTCGTTCGCGACTGGCTTGAGCGCGCGCAGCGTGAACCTGTCGAAGTAGGCGCCGCTCGTACCCTCGTGGCGCGGGTCGATCGCGAGCGCGACCGGCGCGAGCGCCCCCTTCGCGGGACTGAGCAAAAGGATCCTGAGGACGCCCAGCAGCATTCCCCCGAATCCGCCAATACCGTCGCCCAGCCCCGTCCTCACGACGCCCGGGTGCACTGCGTTGATGGTCGCGCCCCGTCCCTTCCAGCGCTCGGCGAACGCCATGGTCGCGATGAGGTTGAGGAGCTTGGTCGTCGCGTAGGTTTTCGCGAGGCTGTAATTGGCCCCGGTGGCCGTGCGCGCGCAGTCCTTCATTCCCAGCACGTACAGGCCCGCCGAAACCTGGACGACGCGGCTCCCGTGTGCGCAGAAGATATCCTCGAGCAGCATGTTCACAATGAACGGCGCCAGGTGATTGGTGACGAAGGACTGCTCAAGGCCGTCCTCGTTGAGCGATTTCTCGACCGGCCACATTCCCGCGTTGTGTATGAAGGCGCGTACCAAACGCGCCTCCGCCCGTATGCGCTGCGCTGCCGCGCGCGCCCCGGCGACGCTGCCCATGTCGCCCTCGATGAAGCGAATGCCCGGCAGCCCGCCGGCCTCCATGCGCCGTATGAAGTCATGCGACCTGTCCCGGTCGCGGCACACTATTATCACGTCGTGGCCCCGCCGGCGCAGCGATTCGGCGATCGCCGCTCCTATTCCCCTGTTTCCCCCGGTCACCAGGATGCTTCCCTGCATGACCATGCCCTCCTGAAAATAGAAATATATTCTAGAAAATATTTATATTATCCGGTCCTGGCAAGCATTTTTCACGGTTCCGATGGGCGTATCTGCACGCCTTCCGCGCCGGCCCCGGGTCGTGCGCGGCTAAAAAATCCTTTTTCTTTCCCTGGGAAATGGTATACTTGGTTTTGCCCTGAAACGGAGCCGGACATGCATACGGGAGGGAACCGCTCATGACCTGCCGCATAAGCGTTGAAGACCGTATACTCTACATCGATGTGACGGACACGTGGGACCATGCCCAGGCGCTTGCCGCGCAGGCGGAAGCGGGCGCGCTCGCGAAAGAGCGGGGCCTTGCCCGGCTCCTGATTGACCTGTCGCGCGCGAATATCCTCCAGAGCGCGGTTGACGTCTTTAACTTCACGCCCACCCACGCGCGGGCCTTCCCCATAGGGATGAGGCATGCGGTGGTGGCGTCGGGGGAGTTCGCTACTGGCGCTGACGCGCAGTTCGGCGAGACCGTCGCGGCGAATTCCTGTGTTTCCATGAGGGTCTTCTCCTCTCGCCAGGAAGCGCGCGCCTGGCTCGAAAGCGAGGAATGATCCGGATGCCACGGGGAGCCGGGGGACCGGATTCATGAGGGTGCCCGTACGTGAAGACGGTTCAATAATGCGCCGGGAGAGCGGGACATGACGCATCGGATAGTGCGGGAAGGAGATATCCTGATCATCGAGGTCGAAGGAATTTGGGATTTGCCGGCCGCGACTGCGGCGCAGGCCGATGCGGGCGCACTTGCCAGGGAGCATGGCCTGAAGCGCGTCCTGGTGGACCTGGTCCGCGCGATACCAAAAGTCGACGCGTTCGGGGTGATCGATTTTACCCCCACGCATCTCAAGGCATTCCCGGCGGGGACCCGCCACGCGATCGTGGTGCCGGGCCCGTTCACGAA
>CALMJO010000219.1 GCA_937864375.1 uncultured Spirochaetota bacterium | reverse complement strand
GGGCCTGCCTGCGCCACTCGCCCCTCGTTCGCGTGGGGTACGGGGGCATTTCCGTGGGCGGCTTCAACACTGTGTCGACCTTCGACAAGTCGCTCAACGACTATTACCCTAACGCGCAGATGTTTTTCGCGGACATCTTCCTCTACCGCTCCAAGGACATCGTGGGCGACGGCGTGGACATCTACGCGCGCGTCTTCCAGAAAAAGCTCACCGCGGACAAGTCCACCTACGGCAAAATCCCCGCGCTGACCGGCGATTACGAGGACGCGCTCGGCAAGTACAATCCCGCGCCCGCGAGCGACCTCCAGCTTCTCGCCCAGGGCGGCGACATAGGCATGCGTTTCGTCGGGAGCGCTTATTTTTTCAACGAGGCATGGTCGGCCTACCTCTGCCTCGCCTTCCGTGTCATGAAGGTCGAGGAATCATACAAGGATTCGACCGGGGCAAAGATCGAGAAGGAGATGATCGGGCGCGGCTTCGTGGGCGGCGTGGGACTCGAAATTTCGCTGAACCGCTACATGGGCGTGTTCACGGAGATCCAGGCGGGCTACACGACGACCGGCGACAATAAAAAGAACCTGGACGGCCGGCAGGTCCTGTTCGGCGTTACCCTGCGGACCAACCATATCACGGGGCCGCTGCTGGGACTCTAGGAGCACGGCGATCGACACACACACAGGAGCGGATGACCACATGCAAACGAGAAACAGTTTCCTGACGATGGCGGCCCTGACCGCGGCACTGCTGCTGGGGCTCGCCGCAATGCCGGACGGCGCCCAGGCGCGCGGCGCGAAACTCGTGTATATCCAGGACTTCGTAATGGAGGAGGGGTTCCCCGCCACGGACACCGTGGGCAAGGACATAAAGAACCTGCTTGTGGAGGTCTTCCAGGCCAAGACCAGCTACGAGATCACGGAGGACCAGACCGTGGAGGCGGTCCTCGAGGAAGAGCAGCGCGCGCAGGGGCTCAACAAGTGCTCCGACGAGGCGTGCATGCGCGCCCTCATGGAGAGGATCGATTCCGAGCTCATGGTGTACGGGCGCGTGAAAAAGGTGGACGGCAAGTTTCACATAACGGCCAAGATGCTCGACCGCTCCACCGGCGTCGCGCGCCTGAGCCGCATCCGCACCCTCAAGTTCAAGTACGAGGACATGTTCGAGCGGGCCATCCGCGCCCTGGGCCTCTACCTCGTCTCCGGCGACAACGACGCCGTCGAGAAGTTCAATGAGAAGGTGAATGACCGCGAGGAGAACGAGGAGCTCATCCTAAAAACCAGCGAGATCGAGAACAAGATGCAGGAGAAGCGCCTCCAGGCGGAGAAAAAGGTCCGCGAGGCCGCAGAGGAGTGGAAGACCAGTATGCTCAGCCGCTCCCCGCAGCTCAGGGTGGGCTACGGCGCGCTGGTTACCACCAAGGAGCCCGAATTCGACAAGTACTACAAGGACCGCAGCGCCTATTTCGTGGACCTCATCGTCCGCATGAACACGCGGGTGGAGGCCGTGCCCAAGTACGACATGTACTACCGTCTCTTCTACAAGGGCATGCGGATGAGCGATTCCTCCGTGGAGGGAGGGATCATGTTCGAGGACCCCGTAACCAAGGGCAAGGCCGACATGTACGGCGCCGACTGGGGGCTGCGGGTGCGCTGGGGGACCTATTTCATGATGACCTCGTTTGACTTTTACGTGCTGGGCGCCGTGCGCGGGCAATATTACCGCGAGGAAGCGCCCGATCCGCTGGACGCCAAGAAAACCCTGAAGATCGAGCTCTACTCGATTGGTGGCTACGGCGGCGCCGGGGTCGAGGTCGCATTTTTCAAGAACCTGGGCTTTTTCGTCGAGTTCAACACCGGCTACACGCCCGTGGGCGACAAGAAGGCCAACCTGGAGGGGAACCAGCTCTACTGCGGGGTAACGCTCAGGAGCGACTACACCAGCCTGGGCTGCATGTGAGCATCGTGAACGAGAGGACCGTTATGAATAAAATAAAAATGTATGCACTTGCGTTTACCCTGGTCTTCATGGCCGGGTGCACCATGGATTTGGGCGATTATGAAGGAGAAAAGGCCAACGTGCTCGATCCCTCGAAGGGGTTCGACAACCAGTCGAAATCCGGGCTTGTGTACGGAAAGGTGACCACTAGTTCTGGCATCCCCGTGGCTAAAGTCGATATCAGTTTAACCTATAGTGGCGGACCTGCCTATCATTACGGGCAGGGTGAGACCGATGCTGACGGGATGTACGGCGTCAGGGTTGATGATATTCTGGCGTTCACCGGGGCAATGTATATCAACGCAACATGTCCAACTGCGTGTATTCCAGCCGTGAGCCCTGATTCCAATATCTTTGTAGTAGACTCATTGGGAGAGGGGGATGTGTACCGTTTTGATTTTATAATGGATTTATAGCTCTCTGCTTTCTCATAAAAGTTATTTTCAATACTACGCCCTGCTTCCCGCTGGGCGTAGTTATTTTTATACCGCCCCGCTCTCCGTGGGACACCAGCACCGACCGGAGTTGATGAGTCTTCTTTATCCATTCAATAAAGGGAATCCGCCCTGCCCTTCACCGATACTGGGATCAGAGCATGAAAGGCGCCTGAAAAGGCATAACTTATGTATAATCGCCCCGCGCGCATGGGGTCAGAGCCCCCTCCGGGCTAGGCGAAGCATAACTATATACGAATATCCTCAAGTTACTCCATCCAATGGTCGAGCTTCCTTCCTTGCATCTCCGGGGTCAGAGCATGACCCCGGCTCGAACGAGGTATAACTAAACCGGGAGAGGCATAACTATGCCAAAAATGAGTAAAATTCCATGGCAGATAGATAAAAGCCCTTGTCGGAATGCATTCAGTATACTCACGATCGGGGTCAGAGCCGTTATCCCTTCAGGAGAGGCATAACAATGTACAGTTTTCACCCTGACCACTTCCACTTGGACAGACATCTTGTCTTCAAGCCACAGGGGGCAGAGGCATCCTGTACAGGGACCATGCGAATCGGCCCCGCATAACCGCCCCATCCCGAGAGCACGCGATTACCCCCGAACGCCAATAATTCATTGCATCCGAACATGTGTTCACATACTATGCCGGCATGCCCGGCAGACAGATGACAGGCTTCCTGCATGACATGTGCTCATCCTTCATGCGTGACGGCGCCGTCTGCATCGCATGCACAACGTCCGATGCGCCACCGTCCCTTCTGGAAGACGCGCGTGCGACGCTCTCGGCACCCGAAGCCGTGCGCCTTGATACTATGCGCGCGCCCGGGAAACGCGCCGAATTCCTTCTCTCCCGGCTTGTCCTGAAATCGGTTGCGCGCGCTCTTTTTGGCGGGGAGCATAATGAGATTACGCTTACACGCGATGCCAAGGGCGCATTCATCATTGAGGGAACGGGCGAGCCGGGAATTCATGCCTCCCTCTCCCATTGCCCGGGAGCCCTCGCCCTCATGTTCGCGCGCGAATCGCGCGTGGGCGTTGATATTGAACCGGAGCGGCGCGTGACGCGCGCCGTCGCAAGGCGTTTTTTCTCGTCCCGCGAATTCGAAGAAACGGCCCGCGGCGCAAACCCGCAGGGCGAGCTCACCACGAGGTGGACGCTCAAGGAGGCGTTCGCAAAGGCATCGGGCGTGCCCCTGCTGCGCGCGCTACACGGGGCGGAATTCGTAAGGGAAGACGCCGGGTACCGGTTGAGGGAATCGATTGACGGTTGCGGCACGGAGTGGTCGTTTCTGAGCGCCGCTGCTGCGGGAGGGTTCCGTCTCGCCGCGGCGCGCCGGGGAACGGTCATGCCCGTGCTCGTGGAATGCGGGGACGCGTCACTCCTTGCCGGACTGCTCGGATGAACTCGCG
>CALMJO010000218.1 GCA_937864375.1 uncultured Spirochaetota bacterium | reverse complement strand
CGTCCGGCATCCGTCCGGCGGTCGACGTCGGTATCTCGGTATCGCGCGTGGGCGGCAATGCGCAGATCAAGGCGATGAAGAAGTACGCCGGCTCCCTGCGCCTCGACCTGGCCCAGTTCCGCGAGCTCGAGGCATTCGCCCAGCTCGGCACCGAGCTTGACGCGTCCACGCAGAAGCAGCTCGACCGCGGCCAGAGGCTGGTTGAGATGCTCAAGCAGGGCCAGTACGAGCCAACTCCGGTTGCGGACCAGGTAGCGGTCATTTTCGCGGCCACGCAGGGATACATGGACAAGGTTCCGGTTCCCGAGGTGAAAAAGTTCGAAAAGGATTTCACCAAGTTCATGAACGATGCACATCCTGAGCTGCTCGACGAGATCGTGCAGACCGGCGAGATCAAGAGCCTCGACAAGCTGCAGAAGGTTGCGGGTGACTTTAGCGAGAGCTATCTGGCCGGCAGGAAAGCGGACGTCAGGTAAGGAATACAGCGAATCACCATTACGACGAGATAAGGAAGAAGAGCTGTGGCAACCCAACGAGAAATACTCAAGCGCATACGGTCGGTGGCAAGCACCAAGAAAATCACCAAGACTATGGAAATGGTGTCCACCGCCAAAATGAAGAAGATGCAGAACAAGATGGCGATGTCGCAGCCGTTCTCGAAGAAGCTTGACCACATTATCGCCAACCTCAGGAAATCGGGGGTTGAGGACGTGTTCGACATACTTCTTCAGGAGAGGCCGAATCCCAGCAAGGCGCTTATACTCATGATCACGGGGAACAGGGGTCTCTGCGGCGGATACAATACCAACGTAATAGACAAAACTCTTGCCTTCAAGGAAAAGCTTTCAATAGAAGAAGGCAAGGAAGTACTCCTGTATAATATCGGGAAAAAGGGACACAACTTCCTCAGGTTTATCAAGGAGCCGATGTTCAAGCACATGCCGAATTTCGATGACAAGCTTACATTCGACGATGCGCTCAGGATCGGCAATGAGCTTATCAACCTCTTTGTAGACGAAGTTGACGAGGTATATATTTCGTATACCAAGGTGATAACCTCGGCCACCCAGAAGCCGGAGATCATCCGGCTGCTTCCCATCACACCGGAGAAGCAGGATGTGGAAGATGCGTCCGCCGAATTCCATCTCCAGTACATTTTCGAGCCGAATCCGTACAAGATATTTCAGTCGCTGCTTCCCTTTTACATAAAGGTGAAGATCTATACCTGTCTCATCGAGTCGGGTTTCTCCGAGCAGGTGGCGCGCAGGGTCGCGATGAAGAATGCGACCGACGCGGCGACGGAAATGGTCCGTGATCTTACAATCAGGTACAACAGGGTCCGTCAGGCGAAGATTACCAACGAGATCGCTGAAATCGTGGGCGGCGCATCGGCCCTTTAGAAGCAACAGTCGCAGTCTGTGAGTGATATCATCAATTTGCAAGGAGTAAACTATGAGCCAGAATGTAGGAAAAGTTGTTCAGGTTATCGGTTCCACGCTGGACGCCGAATTTCCTGAAGGGCATTTGCCGGAAATTTATAACGCCCTTGAACTCGAAATAGAGGTCATGGGTGAGAAGATCAAGATAGTTTGCGAAGTCCAGCAGCACTTGGGCGGAAACCGGATCAGGGCGGTTGCGCTTAAATCTACTGATGGTATCAAGCGCGGAACCGACATCGTGGACACGGGAGCCGCGATCAGCATCCCGGTCGGCGAGGAGACCCTTGGTCGCGTCATGAACCTGCTGGGGCAGCCCGTCGACAAAAAGGGCGACATACCGGCCAAGCAGAAAAGGCCGATCCATCAGGAACCCCCCAAGTTCGACCAGCTCGAGCCCAAGTCCGAAATCTTCGAAACCGGCATCAAGGTCATCGACCTGCTCGCCCCGTACATCAAGGGCGGAAAGACCGGCCTCTTTGGCGGCGCCGGCGTGGGTAAGACCGTTGTCATCATGGAGCTCATCAACAACGTGGCCCAGCAGCACGGCGGCTACTCGGTGTTCGCCGGGGTGGGTGAGCGCACCCGTGAAGGAAACGACCTCTGGCTTGAAATGAAGGAATCCGGCGTCATCAACAAGGCCTGCCTCGTGTACGGCCAGATGAACGAGCCCCCCGGAGCGCGTCTCCGCGTGGCGCTGACCGCCCTCACGGTATGCGAATATTTCCGCGACCTGTCGGGCCGCGATGTTCTTCTCTTCATCGACAACATATTCCGTTTCTCACAGGCCGGTTCCGAAGTGTCCGCCCTGCTGGGACGTATGCCTTCCGCGGTGGGATACCAGCCGACCCTTGCGACCGAGATGGGCGCTCTCCAGGAGCGTATTACCTCAACCAAGCACGGCTCCATCACGTCGGTGCAGGCCATCTACGTTCCTGCTGACGACCTTACCGACCCGGCGCCTGCGACCGCGTTCATTCACCTTGACTCTTCGACGGTGCTTTCGCGCCAGATCGCGGAAAAGGGAATTTACCCGGCGGTGGACCCCATCGAATCGTCTTCCAGGCTACTCGCCCCCGAGCTTGTGGGCCAGGAACACTACGATGTGGCGATGGAAGTAAAGCGTATCCTCCAGCGTTACAAGGACCTGCAGGATATCATAGCCATTCTCGGGATGGACGAGCTTTCCGAAGAAGACAAGCTCCTCGTGCAGCGCGCGCGCAAGATTGAAAGGTTCCTTTCTCAGCCCTTCTTCGTCGCCGAGCAGTTTACCGGATTCCAGGGCAAATACGTCAAGCTCGAAGAAACCATAAAGAGTTTCCGCGGACTCATAAGCGGTGAATACGACGCGCTTCCCGAACAGTCTTTCTACATGGTCGGCACAATAGAAGAAGCTATGGACAAGGCTAAGAAACTGCAGACAGGTAAGTAACATGAGCAGAAAGATCCAGTGCAGCGTATTAACGCCCGACAGGGTGCTCTTCGAGGGACAGGTGGATTTCGCGGTTGTCCAGGCCCACGACGGGGAGATAGGTTTCCTTTTCAATCATGCCCCGCTGGTCGCGGAACTGGGGCTGGGCGAGGTCAGGCTTCGCTCGGCCGACCAGGCAAGTTTCCTGATGGTTGAAGGCGGTTTTGTTGAGATCAGGGACAACGAGCTTATCGTACTCGCGGAAAGCGCCTTCAAGAAGGAAGAGCTTGCAAAAGACCTGCTCGACAGGCAGATCAGGGAAATAAGCGCTGCCGAGCGGCCCGCGGAGATACGTGACAGGATTACGATGGACCTTGAGTTGAAGAAGCTCAAAGCCAGGTTGAAGGTAGCATCAAGATAATACGTAATGCCAGGTAACGAAAAAAAGGATGTCCATCGGACATCCTTTTTTGTTTTAGGAAATTATTTTATGGCTCAAGTTTTAATGGATTCCGATATTTATAATGACTTGAGTTAGGCGATTTTTCGTAAGGAAAAAGACAACAGGGCAAAAAATGGT
>CALMJO010000217.1 GCA_937864375.1 uncultured Spirochaetota bacterium | reverse complement strand
GGTACTTCGCTCCGAACGAATGCGCCGCGTCGGCGAGCACGACGGGACGGTCAAACCCGGACTGCAGCGTGCCTCTGCGCGGCCGGTAGGTGCGTTTCGCGGCATCCAGGGCGCTCCTGATCTCCGTGTAATCGGCGGGCCATCCGCCATAATCAACCGGTATAACCGCTTTGGTCCTCCTGGTAACCGCCCTTCCCACAGCCTCCGGGTCGATCAGGAAGCTGTCCGGCTTCACGTCGACGAAGACGGGACGCGCGCCCGTGTGGAGTATCACATTAGAGGTTGCCGCGTAGGTGCAGGGCGTGGTGATGACCTCGTCCCCCGGTCCGATTTCAAGCAGGCGAAGGACCAGTTCGAGCCCCGCGGTCGCCGAACCCAGGCACAATGCCTGCGGCGAGCCGCAGTAGCGGGCGATCTCCTTTTCGAACTCCTTAGTCCGCGGTCCGGTGGTGATCCAGCCGCTTCTCATCACGGCGGCGACGGCGTCGATCTCCGCCTGGGTGATGTCCGGCGGGGAAAACGGTATTGGTTTCTCTTCAGGCACCGGTATACTCCGGCACGTATTTTTTCAGGAGCGCGCGGATACGCTCCCCGTCACAGCGCTCGGCGGCGTCGGCGACCTCGCTCACCATCTCGCTCAGGTCGCGCGAACCCAGGGGGCGCTCCTCCCGGGTCGAGACCAGCAGCTTGTCGTAGCGCGTCTTGTTCAGGTCTTCCCGGTCAGAAAGGACCTCCTCGTACATCTTTTCGCCCGGCCGCAGACCTATGTAGATTATGGGGATTTCCTCCTCGGTGAATCCATGGAGCCTGATCATCTCGCGCGCGAGGTCGGCGATCCTCACGGGCTTTCCCATCTCGAGCACGAACACGGTACCCTCCGGGATGGAGGCCGACTTTACCACGAGGCGCGCCGCCTCCCGTATGGACATGAAGAAGCGCGTCATCTCGGGATGGGTCACGGTCACCGGACCTCCACGCTCGATCTGGGCGCGGAATATGGGTACCACGCTGCCCCGCGATCCGAGCACGTTTCCAAAGCGCGTGAGCGAAAACGAGGTTTTCGACTGCGCCGCCTTGAGCGAGAGAACGATGCGCTCGGCGACTCGCTTGGTCGCGCCCATCACCGAGGTAGGGTTCACCGCCTTGTCGGTCGACACGAAGATGAACCGGCCCACGCCCGATTCCATGGCCGCGAGCGCGCAGGCGAAGGTCCCCAGGATATTGTTTTTCACCGCCTCGTCGGGATAATCCTCCATGAGCGGAAGGTGCTTGTGCGCGGCCGCATGGAAGACGATGTCGGGACGAAAGCGCTCCATCTCCCGGTGCACCTTCGCCGGATCGCGCACGTCGCCTATGACGTAGCGGAAGCGCGGGTCCGGTCCCAGGCGCGTGATGAGCCCGTGAATGGAATTCTCGCCGTGACCGAATGCCACCGCCTCGCGCACCGGCAGGGCGAGTATCTGCGTGAATATTTCGGAGCCGATGGAACCGCCCGCGCCCGTAACGAAAACCGAGCGGTCGCGATAGTAGTCCGAAATGGACTCGAGGTCGAAGCCCACCTCTTCGCGTCCCAGCAGGTCGGCGGGCTCGATGCTTCTCACCTGGCTGAAGCTCGCCCTGCCCTCGATGATCTCGTACATGCCGGGGACGATCTTGATGTTCACCTGAGCGCCGGCCAGCGAGTTCACCACCCGGTTGATGATCTCCTTGCTCCCGGAAGGGATCGCTATTATCACCTCGGCGATGCCGCGCTCCTCGATCACCGAGGGCGCATCGCCGATCCTTCCCAGGACCGGATGGCCCAGGAGCTTCTTCTTGGACTGGTCGTCGTCCAGAAATCCTTCCAGCCGGTATTTGCCCGAGATGAGCGGGTTGTCGAGGATCTCCTTGGCGACCATTTCACCGGCCTCGCCGGCCCCGATGATGAGAAGTCGTTTCATTCCTCAATGCCGAAAATTGTATTTGAATTAGTGCGGCCGTATACTATACTAATCGAACATTTCGGTCTCCTTCATGTGCGAAAAAGAGCGGAAAAGCCGAAAAGTCAGGTGAAAACGTGCCCTGCCCGATGTCGCCTGACGCCGCACATTCATTGTTAAATTTGGCGGAGGAAACGGTTTTTTATTGACAATTTCACGATTTTGATTTAACAGAAAAATATAAAGAGAGGTCTTCAATGGAAAAGCTCAGCACGCAGGAATTAAAGTTACTCCAGTCGAAAAGCCCGGAACAGTACATCGAGAACTCGATCAAGTCCAGACTCCCCTCGGGCCGCAAGGCCTACATCGCCCGCCTCTGGATGGAGAAAACCGGTTACAGCGTCGACGACATTCAGCGCGCCCGCAACCGGAACCCATACTGGAAGGAAAAGAAGATGAGCGGGAGCCCCGAGCGCAATTACCAGCGCCGCCTGGAACACGATTATTCGCGGGGGCGCACCGGCGCCGCGATCTGGGACGAGGAAACCATCAAGGAATTCATTTCCCTCAACAGGAAGGACCGCAAGGGCAATTATGTCAAGAAGGACTTTGAGCTCGCCAAGTACTTCAAGTCCACGATCGCCTCGATCCAGCATTACCGGCGCAAGCACAACATGACGCTCAAGATCCTCGAGGCCGCGCGGGAAACTCCCACGGTCAAGAACGTGTACGAGTACCTCTGCATGAGCGAGCAGATCCTCCGCGTCACGCTCAAACAGTCGGGAAGGAAGAAACGATAGGGCTCCGCGGCGCCCCTGCCGGTCTTCACATCCCCAGCGATATCTTCACCAGGTAGGGTTGGTACTCCAGCGGATGGATGAAGATCGCGTACACCCGGCTTCCTGAGGCGTACACTTCCTTCCCCGAGTAATAATATCCCGAAAGCTCGGGGCCGGTGACCGTCAGCCGCGGCGGCTCGTAGAGCGCCTCCTTGCGGGCATGTTCCAGGCGCCCAAAATCGGCGAAGCGGACCACGACGAGTTTCCCCGTCCACTGCTGGCAGTAAACGATCATGTACGCGTTTTCGTGCTCATTGAAAGACAATGAGCATTCACCCATCACGTCCCCCAGGAACGGCGTCGCGTCCCTCACGGACTTGACCCATGCGCCGCCGCGTCCCAGGAATTCGTACTGCCCGGGATCCTGGATGCCGTCCGGGCGTACGCGCGCGATCTTCACGGGGCTCGTCAGATCCCCCGGCGCATACTGGCCTATCGTGTAAAGGTAGCCTTCCTTCCTGAGCACGCAGGTCCCGAAGGCTGGGTACTCTCCCGGGAAGAGGTCGGCGAGCCTTACGAAGGAGATGGGGTCGCCGATTTTCCAGTCCGGGGGCACGTCCCAGCGCGCCAGGCCGACGGCGCGCATCGCGAAGTCGAACGGCCTCCCGCTCCGTCCCACGCGTATGGCGAGGTAGTACACATAGACGCGGTCGCCGATCCGCACGCCGTCCACCGCCCACAGCCTGTCGGATTCGGGCCTTTCGTGCGGGAGGAGCTTGATGAACTGCGCCGGCTCCCCGCCCTCGGTATAAAAGGTGAATGGCAGCGATCCGATCGTTTCCGGCGTGGGAGCGGGCGTGAAGGCGAGCGAGTTCGAGATCATGGACCGGACCTGCGTGCGCTCTGAAAAGGTCGCAGATGTTGAGATCGCGCCCTTCCATTCTCCCAGGATGGTATCGCCAAAGGTCCACATCGTGACGAAGTCGTTGAAGGGAATGGGAGTGACGCCGTCCTGCCCCAGGACGCTCGCGCGCCTCGATTCCCCGAATGGACCCACGAGCTCGGCGCGAGGCCCGCAGGAGGCGGCGAGCACGAAGAGGAGGACACAGGTTGCTGCCACGGTCAGCGTTTTTTTCATGGCATCAGTATGCGGGCTCGGGCGCCGATTGTCAACCGCCTTTGACAGCCTGTTCCACGGAACGGCCGCGTGAACGGCGGGTACGCGATTCGGCCCCCTAAAAAATACATTTTGCCAAAAAATTTGCTTGGTTCAGGCGGTCGAGGATTGTAAACTTGATCGGGCACTACCAAGGGAGGGGTATATGAACATCAAGTCGTTGACCGGCACGGACCTGCTTCACCAGGGAGTGGTCGAAAATTCAACCCAGTACACGAAGGATTCGATCACGGTGAAAGAGGACTACATTAAAAAAGACGTCATAAAGGAAGCGGTCGTCGAGTCCATGAAAAAGGGACAGAACGTCAATACGACTGCCTGAACACGCATCGCGTTCCCGGCCCCCTAGCGCCTGCGCGCGTCCCGGGGGCAGGAAACGACGCTACCCTGGAATACCACGCGGTGCTGCATGTCGTTGCCATGGATGCAGACCGTGCAGTCCGCCATCGCCTCCACGAAAAATGAGCACTGCCTGCACTGGTGTATCTTCATCGTCTTCTTCTCCTTTCCTCGTTGCCCCGGGCGGTTCACGGCATTTCTCCCGCGGCGATGCTTCCTTATCGGAAATTTCGTTGATTTAATTGATATCCGGATGTCTAATCGCACACGAGATATTTCGCCGGGGGTGACATGGATCTGGAAAAAGCGCTAAAGGTCCTCATGGAGAACAGTCGGTTCTTCAAGACCTTTACGGAACAGGAAATGGGCGAGCTGCTCAAGTGCTGCACGAGCAGGGCGTTCAAGGCGGGGGAAACCATCTTCAAGGAGGACTCCGGCGGAAGCGAGATGTACATCATCGTGAGCGGGTCGGTGGTGGTAAAGAAGGAGGGGAAGAGGATCGACGTCATCCGCTCGGGCGAGTGCTTTGGAGAGATGGGCGCCCTTTCCGGCGAGAAGCGCTCCGCCGGCACCGAGGCCAGCGGCGACGTGGTGCTGCTCGCCGTGAGCGACGCAAAGCTCGAAACCCTGGACGCGGGAGTCCGCGCCAAGCTCTTTAAAAACATACTGCTCATCATATCGGAGCGCCTGCGCGAGCGCATCGAGGAGAACGTCCGCATGGGCGTCGCCTGCAGGGAGGAATGACCGCCTCACGCACTGGAATCGTAATACCCTGAGGAGTCATGCGCGCGCGCCGCGCGCTTCTTCCAGATTCCGCTCACCCCCACCAGGGCGACGAATATGAGCAGCGCGCCCGCCAGTATCCTGTTCGTGAACGGGTCCGCGAAAAAGGTGACGCCTATAATCCCGGCGTAGAGGATGCGGCTTCCCGACACGATCGAGCCTGCCGCGGCCTCGATGTAGCGATACCCCACCGTGATGAACATCTGCCCCGTGACGGCGATGGCCCCCGAGACCAGCGTATAGACCAGCACCGGGCCTTCCGGCATGATGAAGGAGGGAAGCATGGCGACGAGTGAGATGAACATTCCCGGCACCATGAGATAAAAAAGTATGATGTCGCTGTCGTCGAACTTGCGCGCCTCCCGTAAATAGCAGATGCCGAATCCCGCCACGAAGCCCGACGCGAGCGCGAACAGGTCCCCTGAGCTCACATGGTGGAAATCGGGGACCACGATAAGGTACACGCCCGCCAGGGCTGCGCCGATCCAGGCGAGGTTGACGAGCCTGCTCTTTTCGCCGTTTATGAAGGGGGAAAAGAAAAACACGAAGAACGGATAAGTGAGATTCAGCATGTTCGCGTTCGTCACCGTGCCGTATTCGATCCCCGTGAAAAAGAGGAGCACCGCCAGCGTGTTCGAAACGCCGCGCAGCACCACCAGGCGCATGTTGTTCGGCCGGATGGAAACTCCCTTCCAGCGCATGTAGATTATCACGGCGACGGAGCCGATGAGGTAGCGGAAGAAGGACACCTCGATCCCGGTGATGGGCGCAAGGTTCGTCGCGAGTTTTCCGAACACGGAGGAAAGCGTGAAACAGAGCTCCGCGACGAGAAGGAGCAGTATTCCTTTGTATGCCTTCATGGCGTATACAGCAGCCGCGGGGATTGGAATTTTATCAACACAAAAATGGCCCATTTGACTCGTTCCGGCGAACGGTATACCTTGAGGACAGGCCTAGCGGGGGAGCGGACACGATGAGCGAAAGGACTGTTCAGAAAACATGGAAGAGCAAACCCACCATGGAGGGTGCCGGCGTGAGGCTCCACCGCGCGTTCGGCAACGCGGAGGCGGGGAAGATAGATCCCTTCCTCCTGCTGGACGATTTTTACTCGGACGATCCCGACGACTACATGGCGGGCTTCCCCTGGCACCCCCACCGCGGGATAGAGACCGTGACCTACATGCTGCGCGGCTCGGTCGCGCACGAGGACAGCCTTGGCAACAAGGGCGTGATCAGTGACGGGGACGTCCAGTGGATGACCGCGGGGAGCGGCATCGTCCACTCCGAGATGCCCCAGCGCGACCCCGAGTATCTGCGCGGGCTCCAGCTCTGGGTGAACCTGCCCTCCTCCCGCAAGATGATGCCGCCCCGCTACCGCGATATCACCAGCTCCATGGTCCCGGTCGTGGAGCAAACGGGCGGCGTGAAGCTGCGCGTCATCTGCGGCGAGGTTGACGGGGTGAAGGGGCCCGCCCTCGACATCGTCGCCTCTCCCGAGTACCTGGACATCGAGATACCCGCCGGCAGCACATTCTCGAGGGAAACGCCTGCGGGCCACACCGTCTTCGCATACGTGCTCGAGGGAATGCTGGAGCTTCCCGGCGGTAAAGATAAAACCGCGGGCCGGGTCACGCTGGTGCTGCTGGGTGACGGAACCCTGGTAAGGTTTGGCGCCGCGGAAGAAGGAGCGCGCTTCCTGCTGGTTTCCGGAAAGCCCCTGCGGGAGCCGATTGCGTGGGCGGGGCCCATCGTGATGAACACGGACGAGGAGCTCAGGATTGCGTTCGAGGAATACAGGGACGGGACGTTTTTGAAGGGGTGAATATCCTTTAAGATTTTTGCTCAATCAAAGGCGCATGCTCCACCCTGTTCTTCCCCGCGTGCTTTGCCGCATAGAGCGCCTTGTCCGCATGCTCGGTGAGCTCCTTGATGGCGGACGAGGTGGCCGGGTAGCATGAAACGCCCAGGCTCACGGACAGGTGAAGGTCCGGGCCGGGGATCGCCTTCAGGAAGTCAAGCCTCTCCACGGCCTTGCGGACCTCCTCGGTGACCGCCATGCCCGTGGCGAGGTCGGTGTTGGGCAGGAGGATGGTGAACTCGTCGCCCCCGTAGCGCGACACGATGTCGGTTTCACGGAACGCGGTCTTGAAAACCTTTGCCACCTCGACGATGTACTGGTCGCCCACCTCGTGGCTGTAGCCCTCGTTCACCTCGCGGAAGAAGTCCATGTCGGCCATGACGAGGCAGAGGCTGGTGTTTTCCTTCACGGCGAGGTTGAAGCGCTTTTCCAGCTCGCTCTCGAGGTAACGGCGGTTGAAGACGCCGGAGAGCTTGTCGGTGACTGCGCGCAAGGACGCGTCCTCGCCCCACTTCACCATCTGCGTGATGAACTGGCCGCTCGCGTTGAGCCGGTCAGTGGTCTTGTTGAGCATGTTCTTCATGATATTGATGGCGGTGTGCGGCGAGGTCTTCATGAGGTTGAAGAAATCGTCCTTGTGCAGGCGCAGCATCTCGCACTCCTCGGCGGCGATGCATGTGGCCGACCGTGGCGCGTTCTCGAAGATGGCCATCTCGCCAAAGAACTCGCCGGACTTGAGCACTGCGATCTCCTTCTCGTTCCCGTCCTCGCGCGCGCGGAAGATCACGCCACCCTCCGCGTAGTGGACAGTGTCCAGGTACTGCGTGAGCTGGTGGAGCTCCGACATCTTGAGGCTGGAAAGGATTCCCACCGTACGGAGGAAATTGTTGAGCTCGTCTTCCCCGGCGCTGGCGACGCGGACGCCGTTCCCGCCCGCCTCGCGCTGCTCGAACACCTTGGTGAACGCCTTTTCCACGAGATCGAGCACGGTTTTCTCGTGCTCGGGATACGAGGCGACGCCGATGCTGAAGGTCTGGAGCAGGCTGTCCCGTTTCATCGCGATCCCTATGTCGAAGCCGTTCATCTGCTCAAGGTAGGACCCGGCGAGCGCGGACGCCTCGTCGATGGTCGTCGCCGGAAAGACGACGATGAACTCGTTGCCGCGGTAGCGCACGGCGAAGTCATGTCCGCGCAGGAGAGACTGAAGCTTCGAGGAAATGGCCTGGAGCGCGCTGTCTCCCGCCTCGTGCCCGAAGGTATCGTTGATGAGCTTGAAATTGTCCGGCTTGATGACGAGGAGGCTCCAGACCTGTCCCAGGTGCGCGAAATTGCGCGCGAGCTCGTCCTCGAGGTAGGTGCGGTTGTAGACCCCGGTGAGCTTGTCGAAGAACATCTGCTTCTTGAGCTCCTCGATCCAGCCGGTCTTCTCGCTTATGAGCCTGTGCGTGAGGCGCTGCCGCCCTGCGTTTACGGAAATGAGCCTGTGGTAGACCTTCGCGAAGATGTGGGCGTACTCGTCAAAAAGGTGCTCCAGGTCCACTCCCTCGCCCGGGAAGGTGAGCAGGGTGCTGTCCTCGCCCGCCACGGCGAAGGCGGTGCGCGTGTCGCCCTCGAAGAACTCGAACTCGCCGAATATTTCGCCCGCTATGAACCGTGCGATCTCACGGCCGCCGCCCTGGTCGCCGTCGCGGGAGGAAGAATCCAGCCTGCTCACGATGGCGACCTCGCCGCTTTCTATGATGAACAGGTTCCTGCTGCTGCTCCCCTTTTCAAAGACCAGCTCGCCCTTGCGGTACCCGTAGCATCCGCTGTGGTTGGCGAGGATCGCGAGGTCGGCGTCCGGCAGCGCCGAGAAGATGGCGGTTTTCTTGAAGATTTCGGTTATGCTGGTGCAGTCATTCTTCATCGACGCTGGCATGGCGCACTCATCCCTTCCCGTATTTGCTCAGGATTCATTGTGTGAGGGAGAGCGGAATTTTTTCAACTCTAATTGGCGGAAGGAGGATTATTTTGGCGCACCGACTTCCCGGGTTCCCGGGGAGCACACGCGTCCCTCAGGGGACGCCGGGCTTCCTGCACGCCGTACGCAGCGCAAGCGGGCAGGCGGAATCTATCCGGTTATCCATACGACAAGGCCCGTACTCGTTTCCTCGTGTACGGGCCATGGCGCTCCGTATCATCCTCTACGTGCAGGCTATTTCCTGTTCATCCCCTCGGGGAGCTTCAGCTTTTGCCCTACGAAGATCATCGCCGGGCCCTGAATGATGTCCCGGTTGGCCTCGTATATCTTTTCCCAGTTGCGGTAATCCCCGGTGAGGTCCTCGGCGATCTTGATGAGGTTGTCTTTTTCGCGCACTACGTACACGTTCTTTTCCGGGACGGCAGGCTCCTTCGCCGGTTCAGGGACCTTCTTTTCCTCGCGGGGCGCGGCCTGTTCGGGCGCCTTGACCGCCATTGGCTCTTTCACCGCCTCCTGCTCCTTCATCTGCCCGGCCTTTTTGGTCTCATCAGGCTTTACGACCTTCGCCTTTGGATTAAAAAAGAAATCCTTGAGAGGTCGGATGATAAAGATCGCCAGGACGAAAATCGCGATGGCGGCAAACGCGAGGAAAAGCTTCCTGCCCCAGCCGGACTCCTCCCTGGTCTCCGGTTTTACCGCGGTTGGCCGCAGGGCGTGGACGTGCAAGGCTTCCTCTACGGCAGGGGACGATTTACCCGCCGCCTTTCCCGTGTGCGCCTTCGCGCCCGCCGGCTTTTTCTTGCCCGTGCCCCCTTTCCTTGCGGCCCATTTCCTTATCTCCGTGCGGAACCAGTCATTTGCCTCGGCGGTGAACTTGTAATTGTCGCGGATGTACTGCATGGTGGATTTTTCCACATCCGTGTAGTCTTCGCCGTCCTTCACCGTTTTAAGTATTTTCCTGGCGTCCGTAAGCGATATCCTTCCGTCGCCCTTCCCCTTGACCGCCGAGTCCGCGATCTTCAGGAGATCCCCGTCGTAATTCCTGCCCTTTATCTTTTTGTAATAGGCCATTGTACCCCACCCCCGCTTGGTTTTTATACAGTATATATTGCACAAATGATGATGCATGTCAAGCATCAGATGATCGAATATAGAATCGTTGTGCCTATGGGACGTAACCCGAGGCGTTCCGCTTCTTCCCGTGAAAAACCGGCATCCGCACTGAAATGCAGGCTGGTGCGAAAAAATGTTTGACATACAACAGTTATGACATATTCTAACATAAAGAGATTTCATCCTCCTGCCCACCTTTTCATTCACCCATCTCCCCGGAGGCATCCTGTCCGCTTCTCCCTGCGATGAAATCATCCCGACACACACCACTAATTCAGGAGGTCAGTTATGGATCTGGGCGGTCTGGTCGCCAGGAACGCGCGCACGGTTCCCGGGAAGGAAGGCGTCATATTCGAGGGAAACCGCTACACCTGGAAGGAAGTAAACGAGAGAGTAAACACCGTCGCACACGCCCTCATCGCACAGGGGGTCAAGAAGGGCGACAAGGTCGCGATGTGGATGTTCAACACCGACAACTTCGTGTTCGCGTTTTACGGGATCGCGAAAACGGGCGCGGTTGCGGTCCCGGTCAATTTCCGCATAGCCCCGCCCGAGGCGGAGTACATCTTCGACAACAGCGATGCGTCGGCGGTTATTTTTGACGATATTTTCGAGCCAGCGGTGAGGGAGATGAAGCCCCGGCTCACGAAGGTCCGGGGGTTCTACTCGGCGGGCCCGGGATCGTTTCCGGACTTTACGCCGCTCAGGGACGTCATGGCATCGGGAAAGACCGACGAGCCCGGCGTCGTCGTGGACGAGTTCGACGAAAGCGAAATCATTTACACCTCCGGCACGACGGGCAAGCCCAAGGGCGCGGTGCTAACGCATCATAACCAGATGATTCTTATGACATCGGTCGCCGTGCTTGTCCAAATGCATCCCTTCGACCGCATACTCCACTCAGCGCCCCTGTTTCATTCAGCGGAGCTCAACCTCTATCTCAATCCAGGCACCTACGTGGGGGCGACGCACGTGATCGTGCGCGACTTCGTGCCCGACCTGGTGCTGTCGCTTCTCCAGAAGGAGCGCATCACCCAGTTCTTCGGCGCGCCGGTGATGTACACCTTCATGATGATGGTGCCCGACTTCGACAAGTACGACCTTTCCAGCGTGCGCTACTACGGCTACGGCGCCGCCCCCATGGCCGCCGAGGCGGTCAAGGCGATGATGGCCAAGTTCAAGTCGACGAACTTCTTCTGCCTGTGCGGCTTCACCGAGGCCGGTCCCGGCGGGATCGCGCTTCTTCCCGCGGACCAGGTGCGCAAGGCCGGCGCCGGGGGCAAGTACGTGGTGAACATGGAGTCGCGCCTCGTGGACGTCAACGGCAAGACGATCACGCAGCCCGGCGTGGTGGGAGAGCTTGCCGTTAAGGGGGAAACCATCATGAAGGGATATTACAAGAACCCCGAGGCGACGCGCGAAGCTATTAAGGACGGATACGTCCATTCGGGCGACCTCGCGACGATGGACGAGGAAGGCTACATCACGCTGGTGGACCGTAAAAAGGACATGATCATCACGGGCGGGGAAAACGTCTACAGCAAGGAGGTCGAGGACGCGATTTACGAGCACCCCAAGGTCCAGGAGGCCGTCATCATAGGCGTTCCGCATCCCAGCTGGGGCGAAACAGTGATGGCCGTGGTCGTCGTGAAGCCCAATGAAACCATGACGCTGGACGAGCTGAAGGATTTCCTGAAAAAACGCATCGCCGACTACAAGATTCCCCGTCTCATGGAAAGCGTGCCCGCGCTTCCGCGCAACGTTTCCGGCAAGGTGCTCAAATACAAGCTGCGCGAGGAGTTCAAGGACAGGGCGACCGGGAAAACGGGGTGAGGAGGAAGCGTCGATCACGCTGGTGCGGGGTCGGGGCATTCGGCTTTCGCATGCGCGCGCCATGGCCGGGAGGCCGGGTCCGCGCACCGGCTCCCGTGCATGCCTGAACCGTGTGCATTCATCCGGGGGCTTGCGATGGTCGGCCCCCGGACCTTGCCAAAGCGCGCCATGGTGTGCGGCACGCCTTTTCCGGATACGCGCCGGGCAGCGTCAGGATTGCCGGCAAACCTGGCAGACTCCGTCCTTCATGCATGACGCGCATCCATACTGCCCGCATTTTGAGCACGCCTGGAATCTGCTCTTCACTTCCTCGAAGGCTTTTTCCCTCGCCTGCTCCGCCTGGTTGCCGGAGGCGACGTGCAGGGACGAGAGCGAGTGCAGCTGCGCGGAGAGCGGGGTCGAGGTGAGCCGTGCGAATGTCTCGTGCATCACCTGGAGCGTGCGGACCCGGTCCCGCGCGAACTTGTCGGGGCGCCTGAAATCGTAGGTCTTTATGGGTCTTTCCTGAATGTTGGGAAATGTGAACAGAAAAAAATAAAATTGAGCAGAAATCCCACCCCGGCCACAGGAATTGTTTTCCACCACAGAAAATAACCTGGGAGCCGAGATGGGATTAGAACTACTGACGCAAGTATTAGGATTATCGGATTGTGTTGTAAAGGACATTTTGATACGCGAGAAGGAGATCATCCTCAAGATAGAAAGGACCGGATATCCGTATTGCCCGCGCTGTGGGCAGCATTACCTGGAAGCGCCGAAAGATCGACGAAAGCAACGAGTGGAAGACTTATCGATCTGTGGGAAACGGTGTTTTCTGGAAATAGTGAAGCGCCGTATCGAGTGCTCGTGCGGTTTCAAGGGAACCGAGGGAATTGAGTGGCTGGAACGGTACGAACGCGTTACCGTGCGCTATCAAAATTGGATATACGCGTTCTGCAAAAGAATGACCGGAATTGATGTGGCGATCCTGTTCGGTATCTCGAAGCACATGGTATATCGGCTGGACAAGGAAGGAATCCAAAGGGAACTGGCCCTGCAGAAACCGATACGGCCGAAGCGGATTGGTGTTGATGAGATATCGCGGAAGAAAGGGCATCGGCATGCGACAATCATATCTGCGCCGGATGAAAGAAAAATTGAAACATAGGAAAGGGAAAAGCAGTATCAAGTGGATTTTACGGAATGGGCCCCGGCGCCCGCCCATCGAATCGTACGTATCTTTCGCCGTTCGGCCGCAGAGGGCTCAGTCCCGCATCGTGAGATAGATCCCTCCCGACACCAGTCCTCCCCCCAGGACCGTCATCACTCCGAGCGTTTCACCGGGGACGAGCAGGGTCGAGAAGAGCGCCCCCCATACCGGCACGAGGAAGAAAAACACGGCGACGCGCGACAGGTTGTTCATCTGGATGAGCGTGTACCAGAGCGCGAAGGCCATGGCCGTCGACGCCCCGAGGTAGAGCAGCACCCCGAGGTTCCATGACTGGAACGCGGACGGCGCCAGGTGCGCGGAGCCCGTCGCGTGCGACACCGCGAGCAGCAGGGCCGACCCGATGATGAACTGGTACATGTTGATGTGGAGCGGGGACACGAACACGGACGCCCTTTTCACCAGGAGCGAGCCGAACGCCCCGGTGGGCGCCGTGAGCAGAATCATCCCGTCTCCCATGAGCGAAAATGAAAATTCCGAGAGCGACGCGTTGAAATTCACCGCGACGAGGCCCGCGAATCCCGCCATCGCCCCCATCCATTTTTTCACCGACACGTTTTCCGCCGCGACGAAGACCTGCGACAGGATGAGCATGAAAAAGGTGCCCGATCCGTTGATGATCGACGCCTTCACGCCGGTCGTGTTCATGAGTCCTATGTAAAAAAACACGAACTGGAGGCACACCTGCACGAGTGCGATGAGCGTCACGAAACCCCAGCTGCGTCCGTCGGAAAGCCCGAGCCCCTCCCCTTTCATTTTTATTAAAAGCGCCATGAGCAGGCCGGCGATGATGAAGCGGTACGCGATGAAATCGTAAATCTCTCCCGGAGAGTCTATGCTCAATTCGACGAAGCTTATCTTCAGCAGCGGGAACGCGCTTCCCCACAGCATGGTGCACAGGACCGCGAGGAGCGTCACCACGGGCGCCCTGCGCAGCGCGTGCGGCGCGCGTGATTCAGATTCCATTCCGTACTTCATTCAAGCCTTCTAATAATTTTTAATAATCCTGCATTACGCGGATACGCCTTCCGTGACCCGGCATCCCCTGCGCCGCGGGGACGTGCTGGCGCACGCGTAACTTTTTCCGGCGAACCGGCGTCACGTGCCGGGAAGCGAGTCAAGGAGCTCCCGGATATTCGTTATCGTGTACGGCTTCCTGAGCACCCCGTGAAATCCGTGCTCCCTGTAGTTGGACATGACCGGATCGGTGCTGTACCCGCTCGAAACGACGGCAACCAGCCCCGGGTTAATGGCTTTCATTTCCCGGATGACCTCCAGTCCGCCCTTCCCTCCCGGCACGGTGAGGTCGAGCACGACCAGGCGGAATTGATTTCCATCGCGAATCGATTTCCCGTATTCCTCGATCGCCCTGTCACCGCTTTCACTCACCGTGGGCTCCATCCCCATGAACTCGAACATTCTGCTCACGATTTTCTGCACCGCGGGATCATCCTCGAGTATGAGGACGCGACCGGTGAAGCGGGAGAGATCCCGGTCCGGCTTTTTTTCATGGACTATGCTGTCCCGCGATGCGGGAAGGTACACGAAAAAGCTGGTTCCAGTGTTAAGCGCTGATTTGACCGTGACATGCCCTTCATGGTTCCTGACGATCGAGTAGCAGTTCGCAAGGCCAAGGCCGTTCCCGTCCGCCTTGGTCGTGAAGAACGGATCGAAAATTCGCGCGATGTTCCTTGAATCAATCCCCGTCCCCGTGTCCCTCACTTCCACCAGCACGTACCGTCCATGCTTAAGCGGGAGAGCATCCTCCTCCCCGATCGTTCTGTTTTCCACGGATATGAATATCGTCCCCGATCCCTGCATGGCCTGCAGCGCGTTGATCACGAGGTTCTGTATGACCTGGCTAACCTGCATGCCGTCTATGTAGGCCGGCCAAAGGTCGTCCGCAAACCGGAACTCGCACAGCGCGTTTGTGCCCCGTACCACGAAGAGCGCCGTTTCCTCGACGAGGGACCGCATGCTTGCCGCCTTCTTCACGGGCGCGCCTCCCTTCGAAAAGGCGAGGAGCTGCTGCGTGAGCCCCGTGGCCCGAAGGCACGCCTTTTCCGCCTCGTCTAGGAGCAGGTAGTTCTCGTGGCCCGGGGCCGTATGCATCTTCGCCAGGTTGACATTTCCCAGGATCGCCGCAAGCAGGTTGTTGAAATCATGCGCGATCCCCCCGGCAAGCACGTTCACCGATTTGAGCTTTTCGATCATCATCAATTCCTTTTCCATGCGTACCCGTGCGGTGACGTCCCTGAATACAAGCACCATCCCGATCGTGACCCCGCCCCTGTCGCGTATGGGCGCCGCACTCTCGATGATTTTTCGTTCGCTGCCGTCCCGCGCGACCAGCACCAGGATGCTTCCCGAATTCGCCGTCCCGTTTTCACACGCGGCTTCGTCCAGGATGGTTACGGGGCTTTTTCTCGTTTCATCGTAGTACGCGGTGAAAACCTCTCCCAGGCCCCTGCCCATGGCGTCCCGGGCGGGCCATCCCGTAAGCTCCGCGGCTATCCCGTTGCAGACCATGATGGTCCCGTTGATCGAGGTCGCGATCACGCCTTCCCCTATGCTCGCCAGGGTGATCTCGAGCCTCTCGTGTTCCGCGGCGAGAGCGTCCTCCGCCCTTTTCCTCTCCGTGATGTCATTTACTGAAACAATGAGGCAGTCCTCGCCGAGTATCTGGATCCTGTCCACCGAGAACACTCCGGTCCGCACCTGGCCGTCTTTCGTCCGGAACAGCGCTTCCTCGTCACGAATGGCACCGCGCGCCGCAACGGCATCCCTTAACCTGGAACGATCCGCCTGGTCGACGAATATTCCCAGCTCGAGAGAGGTTTTCCCAATGACATCGTCCCTTGGATAACCCAGTATTTTTTCAAACGATTCGTTGATCTCGATGTAGCGCCCATCGCTCATCCTGCTTATCCCTATGATCGCGGGACTGTTCCTGAACGCCTTCGAAAATTTTTCCTCCGATTTTCCCAGTTCCACCTGCGTCTGGCCAAGTTCATCGCACTGCCGCTCATATTCCTCATTCGTCGCCTCGAGTTCCTCGATAGTAGCCTGCAGCTCCTCGTTCGTCGCCTCGAGTTCCTCCTTTTTCCGCGTGACTTCAACCTCGGCTCGAACGCGGTCCTCCACCACGACCTCGAGGTTCTTCTTCATGCTGTTGATCCTCTCCGCAAGCGCGAACGAGAAAACGACGAAGTGAAGCGACGTCGCGGCGTCGAGGAACGTGACGGTGAGCATGTTGTACGGAAAGCTTCCCAGCGCAAGCATTCCCCTTTCCGCGGACCCGACCGCCAGCAGCCCCCATGAAACAAGGTAGAGCCCCGACGCCTTGACGCGCCTGAGCAGGGAGGCCAGTCCAGCGGCAAGCTCCACGCCGGAGCAGAGAAACGTGAAATAAATCGACTTCGCTGACATCACCGCCGGAAAAATCAATACGCCGACGGCTCCCACGCCGCCCGCCAGCATTATGCCCACGATGAATCGGTCCACCGCCGGGATGTTCCGCCAGGTTCGAAGAAACTGCCTGGTGAACATAAGGATGAACACATTGGTAATGAAAACCGGGAAGCCTGATTCGTTCAGCCAGATCGCGTCATTCCACAGGTAACGCAATCCCATCCCCGACAGGACCAGGTAGAGGTAGGTATAGGACCCGATGTACAGCAGGTAATACAGATACAGCTTCTCCTTCACCGAAAAGAGAATGAACATGTTGTACATGATCATGACCAGCAGGATGCCCAGGAACACGCCCTTCCAGGTGCCCTCGGCGCTCGCGTGGTATGAATATGCCTTCTCCGAATACACGGAGACCGGGAGGCTCAGCGAGGTTGTCGAGCGGATCCTGAAAAAATAGGTCGCCGCTCCCGTTCCTTGCGTTATGTGGAATACATTATTCTCATGCGGGTAGTCGCGCGCCCCGAAAGCGAGGTGGTCCCCGGAAACCCGCGTACGAAATGTCTCCCGGTCAGGCTGGAACAGTACCACTTCATCGAGCAGAGGGTAGGCGATCTCCAGGTAAAAGGACACGGATCCGTCCTGGACGTTCTCAATCGTAAGCGCGAGCCAGTACACCGAGGAACTGGCGCCAAAATTCAGAATCCCCGCGCCCGCGGGAGCGAATTCCCGTGACGCGGCCCTTCCCGCCGCATCGAACACGGTGAGTACGCCCCCGGCGTCTTCCATGTAGCTCATGTACGGTCCGGCCAGGCATGAAACGAACGACTTGTCCATGACAAGCGTCTCGAGGCCGGAATGCTCGCCGGCGCGCAAGGGCGTCACCAGGATTACCAACGGCAGGAGCAGCAAAAATAGCGCGTCCAGCGCTATGCCCGGCGCTCGCCTCAACACCAGTGCAGCAGGGATGCCCATCACTCCCACCGGAACATCTTGATCCCGCTCAGCAGGTTTTCCGCGCGCCTCGCGAGGCCCCGCGACATGTCCCGCACGCTCTCGGTTTTTTCGGCGAACAGGGTCATGGTTTCGCTTACGCTTCCGGCGTTACGCACCATCTCCTGGTGTGCCTTGGACTGTTCCTGGATGGCGTTCATGTTCTCGGCCGACATGGCCATGAGCTCGTCAAAAAGCGACCTCAGCTCCCCGCTCTTCTCCCTCTGCCTCACGACGTCGCCCGATATCATGCTCATAAAAGCGGCTGTCTCGTCGATGAAGCGCTTTATTTCCGAGAAGGACTGTGCGAGCATCTCCATGGCGCCGTTCTCCATCTGGACCTTCTTGACGATTTCCCCGATGGTCTTCACGATCCTGTCGGCGTTTGTCTGGGTGGTATCGGCGAGCTTGGAGATCTCCTCCGCGACGACGCTGAATCCTCGCCCGTGCTCGCCCGCGCGCGCCGCCTCTATCGACGCGTTGAGCGAAAGAAGGTTCACCTTGTCCGCTATGTCCCTTATCACGTCCACGCTCGCGCTTATCGCCTTCGTGCTTTCGCTAATGTCCGCGACATGGCGCTGCGTCTCCGTTAGGATACCGTTGCCCTTCTCCACGCGCCGGTCCGCTTCCGCCGAAAGCTCGGACGCGGCCCCTGCCCGCGCGGCGAAATCCTCCACGGTGCCTATGAGCCCGTCCACGAATCCGTTCACCCTGGTCATGAATTCCCTGTGCCTGAGCGTGTTCACCGCGATTGCGTCGCTCGATGCGCCGAGCTCCTCGATCGCAGAGGTCATCTGCTCCATGGACGCCGCCACGCTCATCCCGCCCTGGGACATCTCCTCCATGTAGCCCAGGAGCGTCCGCGAGTCCCCGTCCATCTGGTTCACAGCTGCTGCCGATACGCTCACCATTTTCCTGAGCGCGCCGGCAAGACGCGTAATGCTCCTGGCGATGCCGCCGATCTCGTCTGCGGTTATCTCGGGAATGATCACGGCGAGGTTCCCCTTCGCCATGTCGCGGAGGCCGGTTTCCGAATACTTAATGGTGGCTTTAAGCGAGCTCGTGAGGAGCCAGCTTATGGACACGAGCATGACTATCATCATCGACAGAATGAGCGCTATATTGATCTCGACCTGGTTTACAGTGATGATGCCGTTCTGCAGCTCATAGAGAAGGAGAGAAAATATCGCCGAGGGATACCACAGGAGCACCGTAAGGCTGAAGGCGATCTTCCTGATGACCGAAAAATGGGACCGCCGGTAGTCTGAAATTCCAGCGATCTCCGGGCGCTCAAGGTACGGGCTGACGCCTTTCTCGGTGATGAAGTAGGTGTAGATGTAGCCCGAGGGCACGGTCACGGTCCAGATTACGGGCAGGAGCAGCATCTGGACGAGCCCCATGCCGGCGAGGAGGTGCCCCACGCCGAACGCAATCGAGGTCGCGGCGAACCAGCGAAGCGCGATCGAGACGGCCTGGTAATGCGGTTCCCTGAACAGGCGCGATTTGACATCGGCGAGTCCGGCGGAATCGCCGCCGTTCATGATGCGCGTGTGCAGCTTCTGCATGCGCCTGATGTTTATCATTCCGAACGGCGTCACCATGAGCGCGGCGATGCCCACCCCGACAAGAAGCCCCCTGAGCCGCTCGCCCTCGAAATTGCCGCAGATGATCACGATGTAGACCGCCAGCGGCACCCCGATCAAATAAGAAAATAATTCCTGCTTGAGAATCATCGTCATGATTGCCCGGTTCAAGGTTAGCATAATCCCCTCCATGGATGGGCTGGAGACCACCCATCCGCTTCTGTTTCTACCCCCTCGTATTCCGCACAATCCTAGCTAATTATCTTTACTATTACAAGAAACTTATTTTCAGTTTTTTAAGCGTCTTTCTTGTTGGAACGCCGGCCTTGTCCCATCCCCTAAGCCTGTAATACTTCTGGAGCATTTTGTCCAGCGGCACGGCGGTATTCGCGTTGCCCGGCTGCTGCGGCTCGTGCGTGAACCTCCGCGCGAGCCTGTCTTCGGCGCTGGTAATCCCTTCACGCAGGTTGAACATCCTCTCCAGCGTGTTCCCCCGGTCGCCTATTTTCATATACCGTCCGTAGCTGAATTTCATCCCCGTTGCCAGCGCGATGGCCTTGGTGTGCGGGAGAATGGGCAGGTGAATGTTCAAAGCCCATTCCGGCAGCTGCACGGTCCACTCGATGAGCTTCCATGAATGCGTCAGCATGGCTGTCATGATCTTCGACATCACGGCGCTCCCCGGAGTCTTGTAGGCGATTCCCGGCACGAAGGTCCACGCGGTGAAGAGGCAGTTCCCTCCCGCGCTCACGGCCGAAAGCAGGTTCTGGTCGAGCACGACCCACGAGGGCTTGGAACGCCAGTGAAGCGCGTTGAGCGTAATCGGACCGGTGGCCTCGAAGTAGATCATGTATCCCCCGTCGAGGTGGCATGCGCCCCTGTTCGCGACCGCGTAGCCGAGCGCATGGCCGGTGGCGCCCCTGGGCTCATAGGCCGGTATCTCGAGTCCCTTGACCTCGGGGGCGAAGTCCTGCCCTCCGTATTTCTTCTTTAAATGGCGGACTCCCTCGGCGAGGTCCTTCCCGATACCCTTGCGGTATGCGATGTCTTTTATGACCTGGGAGATGTTGTCCTTTCTCCCGAACTGGATCCCGGTCTTCCAGAGTCCCTTCTCGTCGAGCTCGGCCGCAAATCCCATGGTGGTACCCATGGATATGGTGTCGATTCCCAGCAGGTCCGCCTCGTAGTTCCAGCGGATGATCGCCTCCATGTCGTTGATGAGCATGTTCGAGCCCAGGAGGCTCAGTATTTCGTACTCGGGCCCCTTTACTTCGCGCCCGTCGATGTTCACCACGCGCCCGCAGCGGATGGGACACGAGAGACAGCCCATGTTCTTCACCAGGAACTCGTCGGCCAGCCTCTCGCCTCCGATCATGTAGGCGTCCTTGAACGTGCCGCTGGAAAAGTTTTTCGTGGGCAGCGCGTTCTTGATCGAAAGCGAAGTGAGAAAGCCCGCGGTCCCGTACTTGGGCGCGGAATCTCCCGTCGCGGGATGGTCCTGGAGCATCTTCACCCATTTTTTGATGTGGCCCTTGAATTCCTCCGTTTTATGGAGATCGATCTTCAGTGATCCCGTTGCGATCATTCCCTTAAGGTTCTTCGAGCCCATCACCGCACCCATGCCGGTCCTGCCGTGCATGCGCTCCTGCGATGCGATCGTCGCGTACTTCACCAGGTTCTCTCCGGCCGGGCCGATGGCCATCGTCCCTCCCTTGCCGCACTTTTCGATCATCGCGTCCTGGGCTTCCTGGGTGTTCATGCCCCAGAGCTTTCCCGCATCCTTGATTTCGACTGCGTTTTCCTTCACGTGCAGGTAGACCGGTTTCTTCGCCCTACCCTTCACGATGAGCGCGTCGAACCCGCACCGCTTCAGGTATACCCCGAAATTTCCGCCGCTGTTGGAGTGACCGATTCCGCCCGTGTGCGGGCTTTTCGCGGATATGTCGTACCTGCTGGAGCTCGGCGCGTTGGTGCCGGTGAGCGGTGCCGTCATTACCACCATGACATTTTCGGGTGAAAGGGGATCGATTCCGGGCTTGAGCTCGTCCCACAGAATTTTCGTCGAGAGGTAGCGTCCCCCCAGGAACAGCTCGCGCTCGGTGTCGCTGATTTCGTAATCGCTCACCAGCCCCGATCCCAGGTCTACACATACCGCCTTTCCCGTGTATCCCTTGTATTTTGTCGACATCGTCGATCTCCTGCATATTTAATCTGGTCAGTCTAGTCTTGAAGCTCTCTTTGCCGTTCCTTTCCTATTGTATAAAAAAGAAGCGCGCGGCGGCGGGATGCTTATTTTCCGCCGCGCGCAACCCGAGACCCCTAGAATTTAAAAGCTGAACCCGAACGGAAGCGCGTCGGCCTTGGTGCCCTCCGGGACCCATGCGAGGTCCAGGATGGTGTAGGTCGGATCGATCTTCTTGAAGATGGGAACCACCCGAAGCCCCATCTTGGGCTCGCCCACGGCAAGGTAGCTCATGAGAATGGTCGCCACCCCGTCGAATTCTATGTTGATGAACTTGATGGGCTTGTCCAGGAGGCTGAAGGCCCCCGAGCGCTCGCACACCATGAAGGTGTGCACCTTCGCGGTCTTCCTCGCGATGTCCGTCATGTCGATGGGCGTCATCTTCCTGAGGCAATCCGGGCATGCGATGCGGAACGGCTGCCAGATTGAGCCCTTGTACTCGCACTTGGGATTGTCGCAGCGCGACGCCATGAGCTTGCCCTGCGAGAGCGACTCGAAGAACACGGCCTCGCCGCCGTAGCTGTGCATGTGCACCAGCATGCGAGGATTGGTTATTCCCATGAGCCTGTGCCCGTTGTCCGCATCGCGGATGGGCGTGTTGGGGATGAGCTCGTGAAAGTCGCCCTTTATCTTGTACTGGTTGTTTTTTACCTGAACCTCTGCAAATCTGCTCATTCTCGTTCTCCTTTACGCGTCGTTCTTCAAAAGGTGGTCCGGATCCATCAGGATCGTCGCCGTGACATGAGAGCCCACGCCCGCATGGCTGATCGCGAGCGCCCTCTTCGCGTCCTTTACCTGGAGGTCGGTCCAGTCCTTGGGCATCGTGCGGCCGCAGCGGTCCCAGTAGGGCTTGCCGTGCATCTCGGCCCAGCGGTTCCAGATGTGGCAGGCGATCTCGAAGGTCTGCATGATGCCGGTGGCGCCCACCGCGTGCATGCAGCCTATGAGCCCGCCCGAAAGGTTGGACGGGAGCTTGCCGGGTTTCCCGGTCTTGGGGTTCGTGTGGTAGCAGTCCCCCGATTCCACGTAGTCGCGCCCGTAGCCGTAGGGACGGATTCCCACGTCCTCGTAGCTCTGGATGTCGCTGATCGTGAAGGCGTCATGCAGCTCTATGACGTCCAGGTCCTCGGTCGGGTCTTTTATCCCGGTCATGCGGTAGGCATACCATGCCGCCATGCGCGCGCCCAGGAAGCCGGTGAAACCGGGATACCGGTCGCCGCCCGGGAACTTCTTCCCGAAGTCCTTGTACTGTTCCGCGGTCTCGTTGGGAAGAAGCGGGATCTCCATGTCGCGCCGGTCGGCGGGACGCAGGGTATGCGAGCCCGCGCTCACCCATATGCGCAGGGGCTTGTTCTTCTTGCCCTTCGTGAGCTTCATCGCGGTGGGCTCGTCGCAGATGATCGCGCATGCCGCGCCCACGCTCATGAGGCAGGCGTCGAGCGCCCTCAAGGGGTACGCCACCACCGGGGACTTGAGCACGTCGTCCACCGTGATCTTCATGGGCGCCTGCGCGTAAGGATTGTTGCACGCGTAGCCATGGTGCTTCACCGATATCTCCGCCATGGTCCGGCGGAAGGATTCCTCTTCTTTTCCAAATACCTGCCAGTACTTCTGCGCCATCACGGCGTAGTACCCGGTGTAGATGTGGCCCAGCGGGCCTTCCCAGTCCTTGTCCGCCGCGCAGGAGATGTAGAAGTTCCCCTCGTCCGTGGGGACCTCGTCCATGCGCTCCCAGCCCATCGCCAGCACGCAGTCGGAGTAGCCCGAGGCCACCGCCTTCACCGCTTCCCACAGGGTGGAGCCGCCCGTCGCGCCGCCCGTCTTCACCCCTATGTTCCCCAGCGGGTCCAGGCCCAGCCGGTCGTGGATCACCGCCTCTCCCAGGAGCTGATCGCCAAAGTGGTCGGCGAAGTGCCCGTAGTAGCAGGTGTGGATGTACTTCTTGAGCTCGGCCGGCTCCATGTCGATCATCTCGGCGGCCATGGTGAGCGCGTCCACGCACAGCTCCTCCGTCCTCTTGTCCGGTATCGCCCGGTCGAACTTCGACTGCCCCGCGGTGACCAGGTACACCGGCCTCATCATTTTTGGTACCTTGAGTTGTTGCTCGCTGAATTTGATCATGCTTCCTCTCCTGTTTTTTAAATGAAATCGACGTTATGCGATATATGCATTCTCATCTTCCTATGATATACCTGTGGGGATCCACAACCTCTCTTAATATCCTGAGCTCCTCCGCGTGCGGCGGGTCGGTGTCGGTGAGCTTGGGGGCCCACTTGAGC
>CALMJO010000216.1 GCA_937864375.1 uncultured Spirochaetota bacterium | reverse complement strand
CTGAAGGGCATCGCCCGCGGCAGGCGGAACATACGTCCCGGGATCAGGGCAAGGCTTGCGGCGCTCGCGGCACCATTCAGTCATTCATGACCGGACGGGTACCGTTATGCGCCATGCCGGCGCGGCGGGCGTACCGCGCGATGCGAAGCCCAACCGGCTAATCGGCCCCCGGTCCCGCTTTTTTCCTTCCGGCCCTGAACTTCCAGTAGCGTTCGGCGCCCACGCCCTCGACGTACGCCTCGCGGGGCCGGGAGAGGTCCAGTCCCTTGCGCGCGAGGTAATCGCCCGCCTCGCGGTCGTTCACCACGCCCTCGGCGACCACGATCTCCCCCGCCCCGGCGCACGACCCCAGCCTGGCCGCGATGTTAACGGTGTGTCCAAAATAATCGATCGCGCCGCCCAGGTTTACCGCGAGGCAGGGGCCGCAATTGATGCTCACGCGCGCCCCGATGTCCGGGGCGGAGTCCTCCCCGGTCCGGCGGGACGCAAGGTCCATGGCCGCCCGCAGCGCGTCGCGCGGACGGGCGAACGCGAACAGCACGACGTCGCTCATGCTCCGTATGATCGATCCATTATTGGCGAGCGCTACCGCATGCGCGTCTTTCAGGAACGCGCGCACTACGCCCAGCGCGCCCTCGTTACCCTCGCGGCTGCAGAGCCCCGTGACTCCCGCGATGTCGACGAGCATGACCGTCTGGACGCCTGCGTCCACGAAGAGCCCCGGAGGGGGAGCCTCCCCTGGAAAGAGATCGCGGAACACCTGCATGGTAAAAAGGTCCGCCGGCCTGAGCGCCGGGTCGTCGGTCCCGGTTTTTTCGACAATGAAGGTCTGCGGAACCCTGTCGAGGTTCTGCATGCGAAGGATCGAGCCCGGGGCGCGCTCAATGCGGACATCGTCCGCGTCCGAATTCCATTCCGCGTCGCCGGCTTCGCTACCCTCGCGCACGTCCAGGACCAGGCTCCCAATGCGGCCCCTGAGCCGCAATCGGAACTCACCTTCTCCAAAAACGAGCCGCGTTGCGGCGGAATCTCCGGGCTGCAGCAGCCTCTGTACGAGTATGTGGGGCTTGCCGGCCGGCCCCGGGTTCCCGCAGGGCAATCCACGGGATTTGCCGGCCCCCCGGTTGAGGCGAAAACCCGCCTCGATCCCTTCCGGCGACACGGTCTCGAAACTGATTCCGCAAAAATCGCAGCTCCCGATCCTGGGCAGGTCCACGAGGCGGCCGCTCCTGCCGCGCACGCACCGGCAGTGGGGACACACCACGTCCCACGAGAGGCTCAGGAATCCAGCGCGCGCTGCGCGCAGCAGCCCCGTGATGAGCATGGTTTCATCCGTTCCGAGCGAACGCGCAAGCTGCCGCGGCCGAATGCGCTGAAGCTCCGCTGCGGGAGCGCGCTCGATCCAGGAAACCAGCGCCTGGGCGATCTCGCCGCTTTCGCCCTCCGCCGCGACGGCCGCCCTCAGGTCGCGCAGGCGCTTCCCTCCGGGTGACGCGCTCCCGGGGGAAGGCTTAAATCGCGACGACCGGGGAGCATCCCCGCCGGCGGGCCCGGCGAGAAGCTTCCCGAAATTCCTCCCGGTGTGCAGCTTTTCCAGGGTAAGCAAAACCCTTCCCGCCGCGTTCCGCGGAATCCACCCGAGGTAGACGAACGCGACGGACCCGGATGGGCCCGTGTCCTCGATGAAAAAATGCATGCGCAGGTAATGATGCAGCCCCTTCGAATAGATCCTCTCCGCGCGGATCTCGCGGCCGCATTCCCACTGCCATGGCGCCTCTTCCCATTCGTGGAGCACCCCCGCCGTCGTGTGCCGCCCGTACATCTTCCCGTCCCGCTCGACGTATGCTACCGGCGCGAGCCCGAGCCGCCCGTTCACGGGCAGGATGCCGGCCATGCTCTCCCAAAGGGACTGACGGGGAACTGGCAGGTCGTAGCGGAAGAAATATTCAACTGGTGTTCCGAGCGAACGCCACTGCACCTGCCAGGGATTTTTAAGTAGATATTCGTCCAGCATTGTCATGGAGCGGCCTGTGATGGGACTTCAATGGTGTTTAACGCGCATTCAGGCGCGGAGAGATTCGCCATGGTGCGCCGCCGGCGATTTTCCTCCCGCAGGGGCGCACCGCTGCGATGCTGCCGTTACTTGTAGTTATCCTGTATCTGCTTGAGAATCTCGAAGGTCTCCGCTTCGTTTTTCTCCATTGATCGCCGGTACCAGAACGAAAGCTGCTTGTAGTTCTCCCATCCGGCGATCTCCCCTGCCTTGTCGGCCACGTCCTTGTTTGGCTTGGGACACGCCTTCTTGAGCTTCGCGAGATGATCCGCGAAGTTCGCGTTCTCGTGGTAGGTGATCGCGGCGTCGACGTCGTACTTCAGCAGCTCGTCGTACTTCGCCTTGGGCAGAAGCGCGAGCAGTTCGTCCCCGTAGTCATCCCAGAGCCGCATGATCCGCGCGCCCTCGCGGTTGGAGAAAGCGCTGATAAATTTTCCCTTGTCCTTTTTCGTCAGGCCCGCTTCCTTCGCCGCCTCGCCGCTGGTGTCGCCCACCACGTAGGAATACGGGTTTTCCTTCTCCGTCGTGACGGTGTACTGGTAGGAGCGCAGCATGAAGACGAAATCGTTCTGCTTGGAAAGGAAAAACTTGAGCGCCGTGATCGCGGTTTCGTCGCTCGCTTCCACCTTGGCCTTGGCCTTCGCCTTCGCCTTCTTGTCCTTGCTCTTCGCGATGATTCCCGTTGTCGCCACCGCGACTATGAGCAGCGCCAATAATACCTTTTTCATGCGATCCCCCCTCCGTATTATTAATATTATGTCCCCGCGCGCGGGGCAAACTCACTCGCCTATTCGTAGTATTTCTGGATCTCCTTGAGAATCTTGAACGTGACCTCGTCGTTTTTCTCCATCGTGCGGCGATACCAGAAATTAAGATGAATGTTGTCGTTCCCGCCTATCCTGTAGGATTTTTCCAGCACATCCGTGTCCGGCCTGGGACACTCTCCGACGAGCCTCGCGAGATCGTCCGCGTACCTCTGGCTTGCACGGTAGGCAACGGCCCCGTCGACACTCCACTTGAGCGTTTCATTGTACTTCGCTTTGGAAAGGAGCGCAAGAAGCTCTTTGCCAAACGCATCCCATAGACGCTGTACGCGGGCACCGTCACGATCCGCGAATGCGGCCGCAAACCGGCCCTTGTCCTTTTTAGTGAGGCCCGCTTCCTTCGCCAATTCACCGCCCTTGTCCGTGAGCAGGTAACACTGAGGGTTATTTTTCTCCGTCGTGACACTGTACTGGTATGCGCGCACCATGTAGGCGCAATCGTCCTGCTTGGAAAGGAAGAACCTGAGTGCGGCAAGGACGGCCTCATCGCCCGCTTCCAGCCTCGCATTGTTCTTCGCGTAACCGTCATCGCCCTTCACGAGTATTCCCGCGGTTGCGACGGCGACTATGAGCAGCGCCAATACTGCTTTCTTCATGCGATATTCCTCCAGGAAATTGCCGGAAACGCTCCCCGTGCATGCGGCACGTTGAAACGGATGTAAAACCGGGTGCTTTTGGAATGGTACACTAGCCCGCAAGAAAAGTCAATTACTTGTCGGGCACGATTACGACGCCCTGCATCCCGATTCGCAGTACTTGGTATGGCATCATGCCGCCGCACCCCGACCGGGATGCGGCGGATGCACGGAAGGGTTTACTGGCCCAGCATCCCGGCCTTGCAGGATTCCTGCGCGGGATTGGGACCGAGCCAGATGGCGAAGAGCGCCTTCTTGAATGCCAGTCCGGGAATGGCGCCGTAATACTTCGCCGCGCCCCCCGCGGGCTGGTGGCTCGCCGCGAGTCCGGAGGCGGGATCGTAGTTAAGGTAGACGTAATCGCCCTTCTTGATTTCCATGTCCCCGAAGAGCGCCAGGAAGGCCTCCGCCTGGTCGGTGGCATAGCCCGAACCGGCCGCTTTTTCAAATCCCTCGCGAATGGCCTTGTTGAATTTTTCGCGCGTAAGCAGCCCTGAATCGATCAGGAGAATGACCGACATGGGCTGATCGGCTTCGAGTATCTCCGTGCCGCCGCTTCCCTTGAGGCTCTCGGGTACGTACAGGTACGCGTAGTACACACTTCCGAGCAGGAAGATGCTGCGCGCGCCGGTCCCGTTAAGCACCAGCTCCTTGCCGCCCACCGACAGGGAATATCCTCCCGTCAGGAAACATCCGATGACAACGGCCGCCAGGGCTGCCGAGCATGCGATTTTTTTCATATTCGTTCTCCTTTATATTTAAGGGTACCTCTTTAAACCCCTCTTTAAAACGGCTCTGCATATGCCATCAA
>CALMJO010000215.1 GCA_937864375.1 uncultured Spirochaetota bacterium | reverse complement strand
TCCCCGACGAGATCGCGATCGCGAACATGCTCAAGCGCTATTACTTTCCTTTTCACGCGTCGGTGGAAAAGGCCCTTGCCTCCGGCAGTACCAGGCTCATCCTGGAATGCCACACCATGATGCCGGTGGGGCCCGAAAACTCGGCCGACAGGGGAAGCCCGCGCCCGCTGTTTGCGGTCCAGAACGTCACCAGGGACGCGGAAGACCGGACGCTCACGGCCCCCGACCGGCTCGCCGTGGCGCTTCTGGAAAGCCTCCAGAAGTCATTCGGCGCGGAGGAGGAGACGGTCGCCGCAAGGTTCGCGCACAATGCCCCGGCCTTCCCCTCCTACATCCTGGGGCGCTACGGCAGGGAGCGCGTCCCCATGCTGCGGCTCTCCGTGTCAAGGTCTCTCTTCATCACCGACCGGTATTTCAGCTACGATCGCATGAAGGTGGACACGGCGCGCCTCGCGGCCATACGAAAGAGAATCGGCGCCGCGGTCGTGCGCTTTTTCGAAAAGAACCTCTAGCGGGCCAGCCCTTATGCTCACCAAATGGCCCCACAGGTGGTTATAAAAAGTGATTGACAAAGAAACGCAAAAGATTTCTTTGTCCAGCAATCAGACGCGCAAACGCCATGAACCCCGTGAAACCGCGTAAAGCGGACGTCCGCTGTTCTATCAGCCGGCAGGCTGAGTGCGGCGTGCAGTATGTCCGCAACGCCCCTCGCAAGAAAAAGGTCTGCGCTTCGAATTCGCGCATCGCTCTCTCGGGACCGCAATCAGTTAAAATATTAAAATAAAGAAGGGAACCATCATGAAAGCATTCCTTCTGTACAGTTATTTCATCATTCTCGTTATACTCAGCATCTACGGCGCGCACCGCTACTACATGATATACCTGTTCCGGAAGTACCGGAACAAGGACATGTCGCCCAAAAAGCAGTGGGACAAGCTCCCCAGGGTCACCATCCAGCTTCCCGTGTTCAACGAGAAGTACGTGGTCGAGCGGCTCATCGACAAGGTGGCCCTCATCCGCTATCCCAGGAAGCTTTTACAGATACAGGTGCTCGACGACTCCACCGACGACACCGACGAGATCGCCCAGGCCAAGTGCCGAGAGATGAAGAAGAAGGGCGTCAACATCGAGTATATCCATCGCACCAACCGCCAGGGCTACAAGGCGGGCGCGCTCGAGAACGGCCTCAAGACCGCGACGGGCGAGTTCGTCGCCGTGTTCGACGCCGACTTCCTGCCCGGCCCCGAGTTCCTCGAGAAGACCATACAGCACTTCACCGACCCGCAGGTGGGAATGGTGCAGGCCCGCTGGGACCACGAGAACCGACGCTACTCGCTCCTCACCGAGTGCCAGAGCATACTCCTTGACGGCCATTTCATGATCGAGCACACCGCGCGCAACCGCAGCGGCCGTTTCTTCAATTTCAACGGGACCGCCGGCATCTGGCGGCGCGCCGCGATAGCCGACGCGGGCGGATGGCAGCACGACACCCTGACCGAGGACCTGGACCTCTCCTACCGCGCGCAGATGAAGGGATGGCGCTTCGTCTACCTTCCCGACGTCACCGTGCCGGCCGAACTTCCCATCGAGATGTCCGCCTTCAAGGCACAGCAGTTCCGCTGGGCCAAGGGCTCCATCCAGACCTTCCAGAAGCTCTACGGGAAGATCCTCAAGTCGGACATGCCGCTGCGCGTGAAGCTGGAATCCTTCTTCCACATGGGCGCGAACTTCGCCTATCTCATGATGGTGGTCCTTTCCATCCTCATGCCCATGAACATCATCGCGCGCTACCACTCGGAGGGGCTCAAGGACCTCGTCTACCTTGACCTTCCCATCTTCTTCTTCGCGACGGTTTCGGTGATGTTCTTCTACCTTTACTCTGAATACATCGTGATAAGCGAAACGATCAGCGTGAAGCACCGCTCGAAGATGAAGCCCGTGCTCTACCTCCCCCTCGTCCTCGCGCTCGGGATAGGGCTGGGCATCAACAACTGCAAGGCGGTGCTCGAGGCGCTGTTCAAGAAGGAGACCCCCTTCGAGCGCACGCCCAAGTACGACGTGTCCGACAAGACCTCCGGCGTCGAGCGCGCGAAGAAGCTCATCACGAACGTGTACCGCATCAGGAAGATCGACTGGGTCTCCATCATCGAGCTCGTGATGGGGCTCTACTTTACCTTCGCGGTCTATTACGCGTACTCCAAGGAAATGTTCACGACCCTTCCCTGGATCATGCTCTTCCAGATAGGCTTCCTGTACACGGCGTTCCTCTCCATGTTCTTCACGCCGCTGTCGGTGCTGCTGAAGCGAAGCGACGTGTAGGGGCGCCATCGCCCGGTTGAAAAAGCTCTCCCCGCGGAGGGCTTTTTTATTGGGGGCCGACGGGCTTACACCACCCGAACGCTCAGCGCGCGGACCGATGGACCGGCAGGCGCTCCGCGCCCCCCGGCGCGCAACCTGACATGATAGGTGTCCACGTGCGCCGAATGATGCGCACCGGTCCCGTTTTATGGTTGAAGTTTTCACCAGCCCCTCTTTACATTTCCTTAACCATTGTACCCAGGAGCGCCGCCCGTGAAGATCACCCTCCGCCTCTGCCTCGCCATGCTCATCATCGCGTGCACTGCGCTGCCCGCGCTCGCCGTGCATTCGAGCTGGGACGACCTGGACGAGGGCGAGTACGAGCTTTTTGGAAGCGAGAAGGTGCAAAAGCTCAAGTTCGACCTGGGTTTCCTGGCACGCTGGGAGGAATGGCCGGACGGCAGCCACAGCGGATGCAATTTTTTCTGGCTCTACAGGAGCTATGATTACCCCAAGTACCGCTCCTCCTGGGTGTTGCCGTTCCGCTATCACCTGGAATCCAAGATCGACAACAGGGAGCGCACCTTCTGGCCAATATTTTTGCGTTACAACCACATTGACGACACCGAGGAGCTTACCTGGGGGCCCGGCCCGTTGTATTACTCCCGCCTCGACAGGAGCGAGCAGCACCGCTCGCTGCTGTACCTCATATGGTGGGGACACCACGCTTACGAAAAACGCCTGGACGAGTACGTCACGGTTTTTCCCCTCATGTACTGGAACAACGATTACACGAGCGAGAGGCAATACGAGAAGATGTTCGTGTCCCCCCTCCTGTACTCCAGCAGCGAGCGTAAGGACTCGAAGGACGGCTACACCCAGGAACGCACAAACCTTTCACTCCTGCATTTCTATTATTCCGACTATGCCGCTTCGGGCGACCTGAAGGAGCGCGTCTGGTGGTTTCCCATCATCCCCCTCGTGCTGCGCTCCTGGAATACCTCGGGCGGCCACCAGAACATATTCTGGGTGATCGACTGGGACTGGGACACCGTGGACGGGAAGGACAGGCTCAACCACTTCTGGTTCTTCCCGCTGCTATTACATAAGCCCGGAGAGGACGGCTACACGCATGTCCTGCCGCCCGTGTACATCAACTCGCGTTACTCCAACGGCGAGCTCTACACGCATTTTCTGCCGCCGCTCCTCTGGTATCACACGAAGAGCATAGAATCATCCTGGGACTACGACCGCGACACGGGCGTGACCGGCTACAGCGAAACGAAGCAGAGCCTTTTCTTCTACCGCTCGTCCACCAGGACCGGCGAAAAGCAGTGGGACGGGGACGTCTTGAAGAGCACGCTGTTCTTCCCCATCATTCCCTTCTACTATTTCAGCTACGACCAGCGCGAGGGGACGCACAACAACCTCGCGTGGATCTTCGACTGGCAGAACCGGCGCGACGGGAGCAACGAGCGCTTCTGGCTCATTCCCTTCTACTTCCAGAAGGACGATTCCTATTTCCACCTCCTGGCGCCGCTGGTGTGGATGAGCTGGTGGGACAACTTCGAAAGCCACACCTTCTCCCCGGTCATGTACCATTACTCCTATAAGCCGGGCGCCCAGGCGGAGATCATGGAGGAGCGCCTCTGGATCCCCATAATCCCGGTGCTCTACTCCTCGTACAGGGCACAGGACGGGGGCGTGTCGCGCAACGTGGCGGTCCTGTACGACTGGCACAAGACGAAGGAGGGAGTCACCGACCGCCGCTGGTTTACGCCCTTCTTCTACTGGCGGGACAATTCCTACTTCCACATCCCGGCGCTCCTCTTCGCGAGCTGGACGGAGGGACGCACCTCTACCTACATGAATCCGCTCTTCTTCAAGGAAACCGTCCGGGCCGGGGCCGTAGAGGAGGCTAAGAGAGGCGAGGACGAAGACGCCGGCCGCATCACGGCCGCACATACGAGCACGAATGAAACCTACCGCCTCTGGGTGCCCATACTCCCGATCCTCTATTCGCACTACTATGACGAGGACGGGGGCGTGTCGCGCAACGCGCTCGTCCTCTTCGACTGGCACAGGACGAGGGAGGGAAAGACCGACCGGTTCTGGGCCGCTCCCTTCTGGTTTCAAAAAAGCGGCGAATACCTGCATGTTCTGCCGCCCCTGTTCATGAGCTGGGACAGCGCGAGCTCCAGCCTCAAGCTTTCAGCCTTTTTCATGGATTACCGCGAGGCGCCTGCGAACGGTGCGGCCACCGGCTTCGAGCGGTTCTGGTTCCCCATCATACCCCTCATCTACTCCTCGCGCCAGGAGGAGAGCGGCGCGAAGGACAAGAACCTGCTGGTGTTGTTTGACTGGGTGACGGACCCGCAGGGGAGCTGGAAAAAATTCCAGCTCTTCCCGCTCGTGTTCTGGGATTTCGAGGACAGGGGCTACCGCGTGGTGGCACCCTTCTACTTCCGGCCATCGGGCAACACCGACGAGAGCGGCTGGTCTTTTGGGCTCTTCCACTACCACAACTGGAGCCCCGGGTACGAGACCTGGTGGGCGCTTCTTTATTACAGGCATATCAATCGGGCGGCGGATTTCTCCACGGAAAACCTGGCCCCGTTCTACTGGAACTTCGAAACGAAGAAGCGTGACTTCACGCTCGTACTTCCGGTCTACCTAGAATACAGGGACAAGAAGACAAAAATCCATGTCAACATCCTGGGCCTCTCGAAGAGCTCCGCGCTCGGCGCGTATCCGAATGTGGGCCTGGGACTGGGATCGAACGCAAGCAACTACTATCTCGACCTCGATCTCTCCTGGCTGTACGACGCGGTGAGCCTCGCCTACCGTACACCCATCCCCTTCACCGAGAAGGCCATGGACGAAGAGACCAGGGCCGAGCTCGACCGCGAGTCGCAGGAAAAGGCGGAGGCAGCGCCCAAGGGCGTGAACCTCATGGCGAAGAGCACGGTGAACCGCGAGGAATCGAACAATTTCTTCGGGTTCAAGTTCCTGTACGGCTGGCTCGCCTACCAGAAGGCGGACGCGCGCACGCACTTTCGCCTGCTGCCGCTTTCATGGCTCACCTGGACGGATACCGACTCGGTAAAGGTCATACTCACGTACATCTCCTACGAATCCAAGGAATTCGAATACGAGGTTCTCTTCCCAATTTACGGGAAGCAGCGGGTGGATAAGAGCTACAAACAGGCATACCTCCTGAACCTCTACTGGACAGAATATGACCAGGAGGAGGACCTGTACGACCGGTCGATAGTGTGGCCGGTGATCAACTGGTACAGCGGCGCAAAAAAATCGGGCTGGAGGGTCTTTCCGCTCTTCTACCACTGGGAGCGCCAGAAGAACGACGAGCGCGTCGCGAAATCGCTCTTCCTGCCGCTCTATTATTCTTCGCGCACCAAGGACGCGGACGGGCACGTGAACGCGAGCTTCAACGTCAGTCCGCTGTGGTATTACAACTATTCGCAGTCGGAAACCTTCGAGGACAAGACCTGGTGGTTCCCCATCCTGCCGCTGGTGTGGTACAGCAGGGGCGAGACGCGTTATGCGACAAACGTCGGCACTCAAAAAGACGGGGAATACTCCCTCTCGTCCGCGTCCTCGTTCGTCCTCCCGCTCTGGTACTGGAGCTCGCGCGACACGCTCCTGGCGAAGGAGGGAGCGACGCGCACGGACTTCGCGCTCTTTGGCCTGCCGCTCCTCTACTATTCGTCCGCGAAGGTGGGGGACGAGGTGCGGGAGCGCTCGTTCTTCTTCGCGGGCTACTACCTGTCTCTTATACACATCTGACGCTGCCGACGAATAGAGAGGT
>CALMJO010000214.1 GCA_937864375.1 uncultured Spirochaetota bacterium | reverse complement strand
TTCATGGGGAACGCGGGCGGGTGCATGGGCGAGACCTCGGCCCTCCTCCTCCTGGCCGGGGGAGCGTTCCTCATTTACAGACGCGTCATCACCTGGCACATACCGCTCAGTTTCATCGCGACCGTTGCCGCATTCGCGGCGGCGTATTACGGGGCGACCGGTTTCCCCCATGCCGGACGCGCGGTGCTTTTCCACGTGCTCTCCGGCGGCCTGATCCTTGGCGCGCTCTTCATGGCAACGGACACCGTCACCTCACCGGTCACGGCGCGCGGCCGGATCGTCATGGGAATCGGGTGCGGCATCATCACCTGTGCCATCCGGTTCTGGAGCGGCTACCCGGAGGGAGTAATGTACGCGATACTGCTCATGAACGCGGCGGTGCCGCTCATCGACCGGCTCACAAGACCAAAGGTGTTCGGCGCGGCAAAAAACAGCGGGCGGTAATTACGATACGCGCCGCCAGTAACGGGAGCATTATGGACGGGATATGGAACTGACCACTTTCATGATGATCATCGTCGCAATGGTGTTCATCAACAATTGCCTGGTTTCCAGGATGCTGGGGATCCGTCCGCTCGCGTGCTTATCGCGCCGGCCGGACTCGGCGGCCGGCGTGGGGCTCGCAGTGATCATAACGATGGGCGTGTCGTCCCTTTTAATGTCCGTCATCTACACGTACGCGCTCGTCCCCCTGGATGTCACCTACCTTGCCGCCATCGTATTCCTGCTTCTCATCGTTGGGTTTGTCCTGGTCGCCCGGACGGTGATGAAAAAGGCCTCACCGGATCTCTACCGGTCGATCGATACCTTCCTCCCGATCATCACCACGGGCGGCGCCATGATCGGCGTCGTATTGCTCACGATCGATTCCGGATTCGCGCACGCGGACCCGGGACTGTTGAATGCGCTGGGCCATGGAACCGGGGCGGGGGCGGGGTACGCACTCACGCTCGTGCTCATGGAGGAAATCCGCGATCGCCTTGAGCTCGCCAGCGTCCCCGAAATTCTCAAGGGAATTCCCATCACCTTCGTGGTCGCCGGCATCATGGCGCTCGCTGTGATGGGTTTTTCCGGAACGAGGATTTAGCGAGGGACAACTCGAAGAAGAATGCTTTGCATGGGTACGCCCTTTAAGGGAGATGTGGGGATTGAAGAGATGGATGGGATAGAGGATTTGTCCAGCACACAGGTTAAACAAATCCTCCGTCTCTATCTCTTCAATCGCCGTTAATCCTTTATCTCTTCATCCCCCTTGAAAAGCGCCTTCACGATAATGCTCTGAACTGCCTAATTCTATACCATCATCTTCTTGATTTCACGCTTCAGGATCTTGCCCACGCCGCTCGTGGGCAGCTGGTCCATGAACTCGATCACCTTGGGGACCTTGTACGGAGCGACGTTTTCCTTGAGGAACTGGAGAATCTTCTCCTTTTCCGCCTGCCCTTTTTCTATGCCGG
>CALMJO010000213.1 GCA_937864375.1 uncultured Spirochaetota bacterium | reverse complement strand
AAGCTCCTTTTCCTCGTCGGTAAACGCCCCTGAGCTCATGGTGAGCACCATCTTCCCGATGATGTCCATGCTGAGACCGGCCTCGTTGTAGCTCTTCACGAGCTCCGCGCCGTCGAAGAAGGGACCCACCAGAAACATCTTCTCCGGGTAGATCTCCGGCGGGACGTCATTGAGCGCGATGAGCAGGCCGTTCGCACCGATGCAGGCCCCCATCGCGCGGTATTTGCCGGGAAACTCCGCGGCAAGCGCCCTGTAGACCGTCGTCACCTCGCGGATCGCATCGAACAGGTCCCGCTGCTCGACGCTTCCCCTGATATAAGGAATGAGCACGTTCACACCAGCGGCATGGCAGAGTGAGGACGCGAGCTGGTCAATGCGGGGATGCTTGTGCGCCTGGGGAGTGATCCCATGCTGGAGCACCCAGTACTTGTCGGATTTCCCGCGAAGGGGCGTATACACCATCACGGGTATTTCGACCGCCCCTGCCTTGACCATGACCTCCCTCCTGGAAAAATCGCGCGGCGCACTGACGCCCGAAATGCCGAGCAGGAATTGCACGCTGGGCTTTCTCGAATAGAGATAGGCGGAGAGCAGGACGGCTGCGAGCAGTACGCCCAGTACGAGCGCAATGATGCCAGGGGGCCTTTTCATGATCAATTAAAGCGCGGGTGATTCCCTGAAAGCGGTATTGAATTTTTTAAGATTACGCGAAATGATCCCGCGCACCCTTCTGAGAAGGCAATCCCTCGCGGATTCCCTGAGCCCCTCGGTTTCGATGGGATCGCCTATGATCACCTTCATGATGCCCGGCTTGACTCGAAGAGACCCCTTGGGCAGTATGGTGCTGCTGTTGACGATAGTGATCGGTACGATCGGCAGGCGGGAGCGGAGGGCGAAGACCACTCCTCCCTTCTTGAACTTCTGCAGGGTGCCGTCGTTTGACCGGGTCCCCTCGGCGAAAAAGAATACGCTGATTCCCTCTTTAAGCTCCCTCACCACGCGGTTGATTCTCCTGACGGCGGCAGGCCCGTCGGACCTGTCGATGGGAATCATGCGCGCCAGCGAGACCGCCCACCCGAAAATGGGAATCCTGAAAAGCGATTTCTTCCCCACGAATCGCAGGGTATGCCCTATTCCCTGGGCGACCGCGAGCGGATCAAGGTTGCTCGCATGGTTCGAAATGAACACGTAGGAACGCCAGTTCCTGAGTTTTTCGGCGCCGATCACCTGGACCTTCACCCGGTTGGATTTCAGGATGAGCCGGCTCCAGAGTACCCCGAACTTGAACGGCAGCTTCCCGGTCCTGCTCAGTATCGCGGCGGCCATCGTGGGGAACGCGAGCACCAGCGTGTACACCGTGGTGCTCGCAAGCGTCCATGCAGGAAGTATCACTTTCTTCAACATACCCTACCTCTGTCCGATCTCAACAGGCAGCAGTTCAGGCGTATCCCAATTCCGCAAGCCTAATTTTTCATTAACGCCATAGTGCGCATCGCGGTCTGGCTGCTTGACAAATCGCGGAGCATGTCCTATCGATAGCGGGTGCCGGGCCGGGAATCGGGTTTTAATTAAACGAGGTTGCCGGGTCCCTGCAGACACCCTGGAGAAGAGTTGCCATGAAAGAACCGGAGCCCCTGATCCGCGAGCAGCGCATCGGCGATACCGCCATCCAGTACCTGGACTACCCGGGGGAGGGCGCCCCTCTTATCCTGCTCCACGCGACCGGCTTCCTCCCCTGGATGTGGCACCCCATAGCCCGCGCGTTCGCCGGGGAATACCGCGTCCTCGCCCCCTATTTCTGCGATCACCGGGACGCCGAGCCGGAGGAGGGGGGCCTCGCCTGGGCCACCCTCGCCGACGACCTCTGCCGCTTCTGCGAGGCCCTGGGGATAGATGCCCCCTTCCTCGTGGGGCATTCCATGGGCGCGACCGTGATCACGCTCGCCAACGCGCTGCACGGACAGCGCGCGCGGAAGATGATCCTGATCGAGCCCATCTTTCTACCCGAGCAGATCTACTCGATGCAGCTCACGGTCGACCAGCATCCGCTCGCCGCGAAATCGATAAAGCGCAGGAGTTCCTGGGAGAATATCGACGAGGCGAGGGCATACCTGCACGGGCGCGCCCTATTCAAAAATTGGGACGACGAGATGCTCGATCTCTATATCCGGCACGGCATGGTGCCCGGCGAGGATGGGGGCCTCACGCTCGCGTGCCATCCCCGCAGGGAGGCGTCGCTCTTCATGGGAAGCGTTCATTACAATCCCTGGCCCCTTTTGGAAAAGATCCCCTGCCCGGTGATGGTCGTGGAGGGGGGCGAGAGCGAGAACCGCCAGTTCATAAATCTCAAGCGCGCATCGGGACTTTTCCCGAACGGGAGCTATCGCATGGTCCCTGGGGCCGGGCACCTGGTCCCGATGGAGCGGCCCCAAGAAGTAATTGCCCTTATCCGCGAATTCCTTTAGCATCTCCGGCAGGGTGTGTCGCGCATCATGATCCAGGAGGCAGCGCCGTGAACTCGAAGACCGTAAAGGAAAGCTCGGTGACCATCGTGTCCCAGATGACGCACCAGGACGCGAACCTCGCTGGCAACGTCCATGGAGGTGTAATTTTAAAGCACATTGACAATACCGGCGGCATCGTCGCGAGCAGGCATGCACAGAGCAACGTGGTCACCGCGTCGATCGAGCGCGTCGATTTTCACAGTCCCGTCTTCGTGGGCGATCTTCTGAGGCTGATCGCGAGCATGCACCATGCGGGCAGGACATCCATGGAGGTGGGGGTGAGGATCGAGGCGGAAAACTTCATCACGGGACAGGTGCGCCACACCGCGTCCGCGTACCTTACCTTCGTCGCGCTGGACCCGTACGGGAAACCCCTGCCGGTGCCCGGCCTGGTTCCCGAAACGCCCGACGAGATTCGCCGCAACAGCGAGGCCAGGCGGAGACGCGAGCTGCGCGCACACGCACGAACGGAGGAGACGCGCTAGCGCCTATTTTTTAAAGGGATCCTTGCGCACGTGCTCCCTGCGCTCGTCGGTCTTTTCCTTCTGGATCAGGTCGCGGAAAATGTAGCGGTAGTTGTTCGACCTGTCGGCCTCGAACTGGTCGATCTCAACCTGGTTTTTATCCGGCTTTTTTTTACAGCCCGCGCTTCCCGCCGCCATTGCACACGCGAGCATGATGCACATGAATTTGCGCATAGTGGTCACCGCGCGATTTTCGTCACACCCGGTGAAAAATATCAAGAGCAATTTGACCTGGCACTCCCCAATAAAAAGTTTGACATAATGCGCCTCGCGCCCCACTATTCAGAATGTAACGACCAGGGAGGGAGTTGCCATGAAGATCACGACCGACTTCACGCAGGTTGTGCCCGGGCGAGGGAGCGCCCTGCGTACATCGCTCCTGGGCGGCCCCGCACCCAGGACGCCTGGAGCCCGGAACGCGGCGGCCCAGACGGGCGGTTCGCGCGGTATGACCGAGGCGCTTTCCATCGCGCAGATGGCCCAGGTGGTGGTCCAGAAGGCCCTGGAAATATCCTCCCGTCTGAAGAACATGGCGATGGACGCGATGACCACAAATAAGGTGAATTTCGACGAGCTTAAGAATATAGGCGCGCAGCTGCAATCGTCGCTCGGCGCATATTCCGGGCGCTTCGACACGGCCATCATACCTCCCGCGGTGCAGGTTCGCGCCGCGCGACCGGACACGAGCCTGCGGGACAATCTCACGGTTCTGAGCGAGCAGGCGGCCAGGCTCGAGGGAGACCGTGCCGTCGACACCGGGGCCCTTGCCCGCGTCAGCGCGTCACTCGAGCAGAAGTCCAGGGCGATAGGAGAGACGATCCAGTCCCTCGCCGGGCGAGCAGGCATGAGCCATTTGTCGGCCGAAAGCGCGCCGCGGGAAACGACACGCACCGCCGCCGGAATCGTACAGGATTTCCAGAGAGCGCTTATGGCGCAGGGAAACATTTCCAGGGAAAATGCGGCCGTGCTGCTGAGGGATTAGAGGGGTGCGTACGTCGCGCAGGCAGGAACATGACCCCCGGGTCATTCACTAAACAAAAGAAGGAACGGTATGGAAGTATTTGACGGTTTCATTGCGGCAATAGCGTCCGAATTCAAGATCAAGTTTCACAAGGATTCCGAGGGCGCCTACACTACGGAGCTCCAGTTCGAGAACAACCGGTCGCAGCAGGTTCTCATAACCCTTTCAAAGGACGAGGTGGGCGACAGGATCATCAATTACTATTCGGTGATCGGCAAGCTCAAGGGAGATTTTTGCGAGCTGTACAAGTTCGCGCTCAGGATCAACTCCACGCTCATCTTCGGCGGGCTCGCGCTGATCGACGAGACACTGGTCCTCCGCGATTCGATATTGCTCGTGGACGGCGATCCACAGCGCTTCATGAAGTCCCTTACCTACATCGCCGCCAAGGCCGACGAGCTCGAAGAGGTGCTCCTGAAAGAGAACGCGAGCTGACCGGCAAACGCACGCGCGCAATTGAAAAAGGCGGGGCATTCCCCGCCTTTTTGTGCATCGGCCCCCCGCCCTTTATCCCAGCTTGAGCTTCTCCTTTATCCGGGCCGCCATGTCCCTGATGAGCGGGAAGTTGTCAACGTCGTCCACCAGCAGGAAGACAGCCATGTTGTCGTGAACGATCACGATGGTCCTGTCCCTGTTCAGGTTGGAGAATCCCGTGAGCTTCTTCGCCTCCTCCTGTGCGGACCTCGCGCTGTTGTAGAGGATGACGTAGCACACGATATCGTCACCCGTCGGCTGGCTGGTCCTTGCGATGATGGTGATATACATGTCCGCAACGCTCCCTGGATCGCCGTCCGGGTATATCCGCGGCACGAGCTTTTTTATGGCAGGCTTGTCCATACGCCAGGGATTCTCCTTCAGCACGGTGCGCGCGAAGGCGGGCACGGTCCCGTATTGGAAGCCCGCGGGTATGTCATCCCGGGTGATCCTGATGGCGTCGATCACCTCGCCCCTGTATTCCGCGCCGGCGAGCGGAAAACCGATTATACAAATTGCTGCGAACAAAATTATCGATGATGTAATTTTTCTCATTTTTTCACCCTCCGGGACTCCCCTGGCATCGGGAAAAAACTTCACCTGGGCTTAATATCGGCGCATTATGCTCGATTCATCAGGACAAAGCTCCCTGGAGGAAATTTTTTAGAGACATAATATTTTTGCTTGACGGAGGCCTGTTTTAGGCTTAAAAGTTGGACAGTTCCATTAAATGATACACAGAGTTCGCCATTCAAAATAACTTTCGCGGAATCCTCATCCAGCTTTTCTCCCGGTGAGTACCCGCATTGCCGCAAGCCTTCGACATAACCTGTGGAGCAGAAGTATGCAAGAACACGCATCCCCCTTGAAGAATATAAGAAAAAGGGATGGGAGGGTGGTCCTTTTCGACCCCGAAAAGGTTACCGACGCCATCTTCAAGGCCGCGAAGGCGGAGGGGGGCAGTAACCGCGAGACCGCGCAGGGGATCACCGAATCGGTCGTGGGCATACTCGAGGTGATCTACAAAGACGGACGTATCCCCACCGTGGAAAACGTCCAGGACCTGGTCGAAAAAATGCTCATCGAGCGCGGTCATGCCAGGGTCGCCAAGGCATACATTCTGTACCGCGACCAGCACCGCAAGATCCGCGAGGGCAAGGACCTCCTGAACGAGGGGATACAGCTCGTCGAGGAGTATCTTGACCGCTCGGACTGGAGGGTGAACGAAAACAGCAACATGAGCTATTCCCTCCAGGGACTCAACAACCATATAGCCTCGGCCGTCACCGCGAAGTACTGGCTGGAGCGCATGTATCCGCCGGCAATCCGCCAGGCCCACGTGAACTGCGATTTCCACCTTCATGACCTTGGACTGCTTTCGGCGTACTGTGTGGGGTGGGACCTCAAAGATCTCCTCCTCCGCGGCTTCGGCGGCGTACCGGGAAAGGTCGAAAGCCGGCCGGCAAAGCACTTCAGGAGCGCCCTGGGGCAGGTGGTTAACTTTTTCTACACGCTGCAGGGAGAATCGGCGGGCGCGCAGGCCTTCGCCAACTTCGACACCTACCTGGCGCCGTTCATCCACTACGACAGGCTCTCCTACGACGAGGTGAAGCAGTGCCTGCAGGAGTTCGTGTTCAACATGAACATTCCCACCCGCGTGGGATTCCAGACGCCGTTCACCAATGTTACGCTTGACCTCAAGGTTCCCTCGACCATCGCCGACGAATACGTCGTGATCGGCGGGGAGATCAGGGACCGGCAGTACCGCGAATTCCAGGAGGAGATGAACATCTTCAACCTCGCCTTCGCGGAGTGTCTGCACGAGGGCGACGCCCGAAACCGAATCTTCACCTTTCCCATTCCCACCTACAACATCACCGCGGATTTCGACTGGGAAAACCCCTTCCTCGAGCGCCTTTGGGAGATCACCGCGAAGTACGGCATCCCCTACTTCGCCAACTTCGTGAACTCGGAAATGAAGGCCGAGGACGCGCGATCCATGTGCTGCAGGCTGCGCCTCGACAACCGCGAGCTCAGGAGCCGCGGCGGCGGTCTCTTCGGGGCGAACCCGCTCACCGGCAGCATAGGCGTAGTCACGATCAACATGCCGCGGCTGGGCTACCTTTCGGAAAGCGAAAACGATTTCATAGTAAAGCTCACCGACCTCATGGACCTCGCGCACGACTCGCTGGAGATCAAGAGGAAGGTCCTGGAAAACTTCACGCAGAACGACCTGTATCCCTACACGAAGTACTACCTCTCCGACATCAAGGAGCGATCGGGGAAATACTGGGTGAACCATTTCTCCACGATCGGCATCGTGGGGATGAACGAGGCCTGCCAGAACCTGCTGGGTGTTTCCATCGCGGAGAAGGAAGGCAAGGCCTTCGCGCTGCGCGTCCTCACCTACATGCGCGAGCGGATACGCGAGTACCAGGAGGAGACCGGCAACCTCTACAACCTGGAGGCGACCCCCGCCGAGGGAGTGAGCTACCGTTTCGCGAAGCACGACAAAAAGACCTACCCGGAGATCGTCGCCGCGGGGAAAAACGAGCCCTATTACACGAACTCGGTCCATCTCCCCGTGGGATACAGCGACGACATCTTCGACGTGATGGAGCACCAGAACGAGCTCCAGGCCGCCTTCACGGGCGGGACGGTGGTCCACTGCTTCATCGGCGAAAAGATCGACGATCCGCGGATCGTGAAGACCCTGGTCAAGCGCATCGCCGAAAACTACCACGTTCCCTATTTCACCATCACCCCCACCTTCAGCATCTGCCCCGTGCACGGCTACATTTCGGGCGCGCACAAGTACTGCCCGCACGAGCATTCGCAGGAGGAACTGGAAAAATTTGGTATTGAGATTCCGGCCAAGGATTCCGATTATAATAACAGGATAGCTATATAAATGTTAAGAGGTGCCGCAATGAAAGGCGAGAAAAAGGTTCCGGTTGAGGTGTATTCAAGGGTTGTCGGGTACTTCCGCCCCGTGAACCAGTGGAACAAGGGCAAGAAAGAAGAATTCAGCGAGCGCAAGGAGTATTCGCTGAGCAGCGTGCGCGAATCCAACGTGTATGAATATAAGAGGCATTCATAGAACCTCGCTCATAGATTATCCGGGCAGGATCAGCTCGGTAATCTTCACGGGAGGGTGCAACCTGCGCTGCGGGTACTGCCACAATCCCGAGCTCGCCTGCAACAGCTGCGAACTGGAGCGCTACTCGAACGAGGAAACGCTCGGCATGCTGGAAAAGCGCCGCGGCCTCATTGACGGGATCACCATATCCGGCGGCGAACCCACGATCGCGAAAAACATCACCACCTTCATAAGCTCCCTCAAGGGAATGGACCTCGCGGTCAAGCTCGACACGAACGGCCTCAATCCAGGCGTGGTGAGGGGACTGGTGCGCGACCGGCTCGTCGATTACGTGGCCATCGACATCAAGACTGCTCCGGAAAAATACGAGTTCGTCACCGGCATAAAGGTCGATTTCGACAGGATAGCGGAGACCGTGGACGTGGTCCGCGACGCGGGGATCGAGTACGAGCTGCGAACCACCTGCATCCCCTACTACGTGACGCTGGAGGACTTCAAGAGCATACGACTCGCGGTGGGGCATGTTAAAAGGTATTTCCTGCAGCAGTTCGTGAACGACGTCACCCTCGACTCGTCCTTGGGAAGCATGCGCCCCTACACGCCGGGCGTGCTCCAGGGCTTCAAGAAGTACGTGGATACCTTCGCCGATCTCTGCGAGATCAGGGGAGTCTGACCCCCGCCGTCCGTTTCAGTTCCTTATTAGCTTCCTGCTCATCATGACGCGCTCCTCGTCGTGCCTCTGCACGAGCGCGCTCACGTCCGGATGCTCCTTGAAGCGCATCACGTTCAGCATGAAGATCTCGAGCTTGCTCACGATGTTGGGCGGCAGGAGGTTGCCGTCAATCTCCACCGAGATCACCGGGTACCTGCGCTCGCGCGCCCACGGCGTGATGAGGCCCTCGATCACCCTGCCGATGAGGCACGCGAAGGGCGAGATGTTCACGACGCCGGAGAAGCCGTCCATCATCGCGGTGGCCGCGACGCCGCTGGAGACGCTTATCTCGGAGTGCAGCTCGTCGCTCACGAAGTACGCTTCCGCATTCCTGATGATGAGGTCCATGTCGTGCGGCGTGCCGGGGACCAGGCCCGTCACGGCGAGCGCGTCTTTCACACGGCGCTCCACGCGGTGCTTGTACCAGGACTCGATGCTCCACCGCACGAGCCCACGGAAATCAGCGGAAAAAGGCTTTTTGTACCAGGGGAGCAGCCTGTACCGTTTCGCGAGCTCGAAGCGGCGCGTGTAGTCGCAGTAATAGATCCACTCGGTGATCCCGGACACCTTGCCGATGATCCCGCGCGCGCTGAAGAGCTTGATGAGCTCGTCCACCGCGAAGTCGTCGCGCCGGACATAGATCTCGCCCACCACGAGCACGCGCGGGCACTCCTCCATTTTGCGCTTGAGCGGGATCTTCGCGATCTCGCCGGCGATCTCCTTGAGGACGGGGATCACCTTCGTCACGTCCTTCTCCGCGACCGTGACGAGCCGGTGCCAGAGGGAATCGTAGGCCGCCATCGCCGCGACCGGGTCGGCCGCGCACGTGCGCAGCGAAGTCTCCACGTCCTTCATGTAGTCGCTTATGCACAGACCCCACCACGCGTGCTTCGAGAAATCGGGGCCCATCTCGTTGTAGGAGTTGTCGGAATCGAGCGTCACCACGAGCACGTTCTCGAAGCGGAGGTCCTTGAAGAGGTTTTCGTAGAACACGAAGTACTGCCCCGTGCGGCACGGCCCCGTCGTCGTGGGCACGAACAGCAGGTAGGTCTCGTCCTTGCGGTATTTGCCCGACGAGAAGTAGGCAAGCGCGCCCCCCAGGACCAGGTGCGAGGGGAGGCACTCCTTGCCCGACGCGTGGTCGCGCGCCATCTGGAGCGCGCGCACGTCGGGAACGGGCATGGCCTCGGCGTTGACCCCGGCCGAGCGCAGCGACGCGGCGAGGAGCTCCGTGGAGAGGCGCCCCATGTTCGCCAGGAGCATCTTGACGCGCGGATTGTTCCTGAGGGGCATGACCTCGCCGGTCTTTTCGTTGCGGACCGTGAGCTCGGTGCCGTTCAGGATTTCGAAGCGCAGGCCGTTGTCGTAGCGCTCCTCCCTGATCGCGGTGAATTTCTTCCTGTAGCCGTCGATGATGTCCAGGAAGGCCTCCACGCGCGTGTCCACGCCCGCGTCGGCGGTGTGCGAATCGAGCTCAAGGATGAGGAAGGGCTTGGTCCCCATGATCCACTTGAGGTAATGGAGCATGAATGAGTCCGGCGCGCACGAGAAGTTCGTGATGTAGGTGACGTAGATGTTGTCCTCGCGCTTCAGGAGCATGCTCGCCCTCATGTCCTGCTGGCCGTAGTACCAGTACATGTTCGGGAAGATGCTTTCGTCCTGGAACGGAAGGATGTCGAAGGGGATGATCGAGAATCCGCGGGTGGTGAACTTCCTTGGAATTCCCATGTTCGCGTCGGGGGTGAAGGCGTTGTACGGCCTTCCCAGGAGCGCGATCACGGGCCGCCCTGCCTTCCGCGCGTCCTCGATCGCCTCTTTCCCGAGCTCGCGCGCCCTTTGAAAGTACTCCTCCTGCATGCCGTTGGCAAGGTCGAACGCCTGCACGATCTCGCGGCGAGGAATGCCCAGTTTCGAGCCCATCTCCAGGAGCGGCTCGAGCGCCTTTTCGCGCCCGTACTTGAAGCTGATCACCGGGGCAAGCATGGCGTCTTCGGGGATTTCCGGGAACGCGTGCTTGATGTAATACGGGAGCCCCTGCGTGATGGGGCAGAAGGAGGCGTGCACGTCGTCCTCGTAGCTCTCAAGGTCGCGGAAGTGCGGGAGGAAGATGTAGTCGGCCTTCATCTCCATGATGTCCTGGACCGCGCCGTGCGCGATCTCCGCGGGAAAGCAGTAGCCGCTCTCCACGCGCGCCACGCCGTCGGGAAGCACGCGCGTGGACAGCCTCGCCTCGATCCCCAGGGCATGGAAAAAGTGCGAGTAGAAGGGCCACATGGTGTAGATCGAGAAGCAGCGCGGGATGCCTATGAGCAGGTCGCGCCTGCGGACGAATTCCTCCTCCTTCGCCGCGCATTCGCCGAACAGCAGATCGTTGCGCTTTTGAATGTAATCGAATACCTCATCGTCGTTGAAGTTCTTTTTCTTGCGGGTGTTCGCGTACTTGTTGCAGCGGCCGCCGAACATGTACTTGTGCTCGTTCACGCGCAGGACGCGTATGGGGCAGTAGTTGTCGCAGGCGTTGCACTTGAACTCGCGCTCGTACACGATCTCCGTGTTCACGATCGCGTCGAGGTCGTACTCGGCCTTCTCGATGAAGCCGTCCTCGAGCTTCTGCTTCGCCAGCATTCCCACGCCAAAGCAGCCCATGAGCTCCGGGTCCGGGGGGACGATGATGTTCTTGTTGAGGAGCATGGAGAACGCCAGCGGCACCGCCCTGTTCTTGGCGACGCCTCCCTGTAGCACGATGTTCGAGCCGATGCTGCGGTTGCCCACGACGCGGTTCAGGTAGTTCGACACGATCGAGGTGATGAGCCCCGCCGTGATGTCCTCGCGCGAGGCTCCCTGCTGGATCGCCTTGCGGATGTCGGAATTGATGAAGGCCGAACAGTGCTCGCCGAACTTGAGCGGCTGGTCCGCGCTCACGGCTATGTCGCCGATCTGCGACGCCTCCATGATGTTCAGGTCGCCGCGGCAGGACTCCTCCAGGAACGAGCCCGTTCCCGCGGAACAGGCCTCGTTCATCGCGTAGTCGATCGGCACCTTGTTTTTCAGAAGCACGTACTTCGCGTCCTGCCCGCCTATCTCGAAGATGGTGTCGATGTCGGGATTGTAATACGTGGTCCCCACCGCGTGCGCGATGATCTCGTTGTAGACCGCGGGCGTCTCCAGGAACACGC
>CALMJO010000212.1 GCA_937864375.1 uncultured Spirochaetota bacterium | reverse complement strand
GGGAGCGCCCGTTACATGCACCAGTGGACCTGGTGGAAGCACGGAGTCCTGTACCAGGTATATCCCCGCAGCTTTTATGATTCCAATGACGACGGGATCGGGGACATCCGCGGGATCATCCTGAAGCTCGATCATCTTTCCTGGCTGGGCATCCGGGGAATATGGCTCTCTCCCGTCAACACCTCGCCCATGCACGATTTCGGATACGACGTGAGCGATTACCGGGGAATCGACCCGGTGTACGGCACCATAGATGATTTCCTGGAGCTCCTGGAGGAGGCGCATCGCCGGGGAATCAGGATAATCATGGATTTGGTGATGAACCATACCTCGCACCTTCACCCGTGGTTCATCGAGTCTTCATCTTCCCGGGACAATTCCAGGCGTAACTGGTACATCTGGCATGACGGCCGCAGGGGCGGCCCGCCTAACAACTGGCGCTCCGCGTTCCTGGGGAGCGCCTGGGAATGGCACGCGCCCACCGGCCAGTATTACCTGCATTCATTCCTCAAAGAGCAGCCGGACGTGAACTGGAGGAACCCGGAGCTTCGCAAGGCAATGCATGACGAAATGCGCTTCTGGCTCGACCGGGGGGTGGACGGCTTCAGGCTCGATGTCGCCAACTGGTTCATCAAGGACGACCGGTTAAGGAACAATCCATTTGCGCTAAATCCATTCAGCAACAGGAAAGAGAAATACAACCGGAACCGCCCCGAATCACACGGGATCATGAAGGGATTGCGCCGCGTCATTGACGAATACGACGACCGGATGCTCGTGGGAGAGGTGTTCTGTTATCCGCCCGGCGACCCGGCCCTGTCGGCGCGCTACCTGGGGAACGGGCGTGATGAGCTGAATCTCGCCTTTGATTTCTCGATCATGTACAGGCGCTTCAACGCATGGCTGTATTACCGCTGCATCAGGAAATGGTACGGCAGAATCCCGCTGAACGGCTGGCCGTGCAATGTCTTTTCCAACCATGATCAGCCCAGGAACTATGACAGACACTCCGGCTTTGAAGACGCCGACAGGAGGGCGAGAGTGACGGCGGCGCTCCTGCTCACGCTCCGTGGAACTCCGTTCCTTTATTACGGGGAGGAAATCGGCATGCGCAATTCGCGCATCCCGCGCAGGGATATTCGTGACCCGGCCGGGAGGAGGTTCTGGCCTTTTTACGCGGGAAGAGACCCTTCCCGCACACCCATGCAGTGGAGCGCGGGAAACAACGCCGGCTTTACCGGGGGCAAGGGGTGGCTGCCCGTTTCGATGGATTACCTCGAGGTGAATGTTGAAGCGCAGCGGAACGACCCGCGATCGCTCCTGGCTTTTTACCGCGGGCTCATAGGTTTGAGGAGCAGGTATCCGGCGCTATCGCACGGTGAATGGCACCCCCTGGCGAGGGGCATAAACGGGGTGCTGGCATACCTGCGCGTATACGCGGAGGAGCAGGTATGCGTCGTCCTCAATTTCACCGGGCATCGTAGTGTGTTCAGCGCCGGAAGGCCCGGACAGTGGAAGGTACTCTATTCCACCCACAGGACGACCAACGAGCATTTCGCGGAACTGCGCTTTCACCTCTATCCGTTCGAGGCGAGCGTTATTGAGAGAATAGGCGACCTGGGAGCGGGAAAAAGGGTATAATGAGGGGATGACTGTTATACAAACAGTGAACGAAGCGGGCCCATGTGACGAACGTGCAGTGAAAGTGATCCGCATCAATCGCGATAGTAATCGCCGGACGAGTATCCATAGCGGAATCTAAAACCACGGGTATTCCACCCGAAGGCAGGTATTCCGAACTAATACCCGAATCTCCGAACGTGACAGAAAAATTTTCCCGGAGACATTAAAACAAGCATTTTTCAGACGCTTGTGCTAATTGTATATTACATTCCTGAAAATGCTATTGACAATTTCTTCCCCCTATCCGTATGCTCCCCATGTCAAATTAATAGTTATTATTTCTTTTCTTTAATTTTTCTTTATGGAGCATCTTATGAAAACCAAGGTAATGATCCGTTGCCTTTTCTTCCTTTTATGCGTGGCGCTTGCGGTTACATTTGGTTGCGGAAGAGGGGGCAGCACTATTACCGTTGCGGGGTCCACGGCTTTTCAGCCTTTCGCCGAGAAACTGGCGGACCTGTACATGGCCGCCAATCCCGGTTCAACTATTACCATCCAGGGAGGCGGATCGGCTGTGGGAATCCAGTCTGCCCTGTCAGGTGCCGCCAACATTGGAATGGCGGACCTGGTGATCCTACCCAAGGACGCGCAATCGCTCAAAACAGTAATCGTCGCACGGGATGGTATTGTAATGATCGTGAATCCCAAAAACCCGGTTAAAAATCTCACGCTGGACCAGATCCGCAACATTTACAACGGCAAAATCAAGAATTGGAAGGAGGTAGGCGGGTCCGACCAGGCAGTGACTGTCGTTTCCCGTGAAGAAGGTTCTGGAACCAGGTCATCGTTCGAAGCGATAATAAAAAACATCACGCTGACGAAAGAAGCGATAATTCAGGATTCGAACGGCACCGTGAGGGAAACCGTGGCGAATGACCATAACAGCATCGGCTATATTTCGCATGGGCTCGTAAACAATAAAATCAGCGCCCTGATGCTCAACGGTATTGCCTGCACGAATGACGATATCAACAAGGGACTGTATCCCCTGGTACGGCCCGTATACTTTCTGACACGGGAAGAACCGCAGGGACTCAGCAAAAGCTTTATCGACTTCATTCTCTCGGAACAGGGACAGAAAACGATCCTGACGAATGGATTGATCCCTGTTAAATAGTGCGCAGTTAAAACGAACTCAGTTTTTAATAATGAAAATTTTCAGTGAAATGGCGATTCGCAGGGTCCTCACGGGAATCGCCTTCTCGGCGATCGCGATGCTCATCCTGATCATCCTTTTCATACTCAAGGAGGGACTCCCGTTTATTTTTCAGATTGGACCGGGTAATTTTCTCCTTTCTTCCGACTGGTCGCCGCTTAACGGGAAATTCGGGATATTCGCGATGATCGTGGGATCGCTCTGGGTTACGGCAGGTGCGCTTTTTATCGGGTTGCCTCTGGGCCTGGCGGGGGCGATTTTTCTCGCGGAGTTTCTCCCGCGATGGGCCATGCGAATAATAAAACCGACGATTGAGCTCCTTGCGGGTATCCCATCCGTAGTGTATGGCTTTATCGGTGTGATGGTACTTGCCCCGATCATCCGGGATTCACTGGGTGGCCCCGGGCTCTCAATCATGGCCGCGTCGATAATCCTGGGCGTTATGATTCTTCCGACCATTCTGAGCATTTCGATCGACTCAATCAAAGCTGTTCCGAATTCGTATCGCGAGGGCTCCTTCGCCTTGGGAGCGACACACTGGCAGACGATCCACATGGCCGTCCTTCCTGCAGCCAAATCCGGAATAATCGCCGGGATAATCCTGGGATTGGGACGCGCTATTGGTGAAACCATGGCCGTTATCATGGTCGTAGGGAATGCCGCGAAGATCCCTGCATCGGTGCTCGATTCAGCGAGGCCGCTGACCGCTAACATCGCGCTTGAAATGGGATACGCGACCGGTATGCACCGGCAGGCTTTATTCGCGACAGGAGTGGTGCTGCTCATAATTATCATGATGCTCAACTTCGCCGCAAACACGGCCATTAAAAACATGGTTAAAAAGTAATGAAACTGCATCCCCGCTATACACAGATCGGTGCGATCTCATTGCTCGTCATTGCGACACTGATCACGCTTGCGATCCTTGTTTTTATTATTGCGTTCGTGCTGGGAAGGGGACTTCTCTATGTAAACGCCGATTTTCTTTTTTCGAATCCGGAGGATATGGGCCGTGCGGGCGGAATATTCCCGACTCTTATTGGAACCATAATTCTCCCGCTCCTGGCATTGCTGATCGCAACTCCTCTCGGCGTGGGCACGTCTATATATCTTACGGAATATACGAGAGAATCGAGGGTCACGCGTATTATTCGCTTTGGGGCCGATTGTCTGGCCGGAATTCCTTCGATTATTTTTGGATTATTCGGGTACATCTTCTTCGTGACCACTTTGAAAATGGGATGGTCCATAATATCTGGTGGACTCACGCTCGCATTCATGATCCTTCCCACGCTTATAAGGACCAGTGAGGAGGCCATCAAGGCAGTCCCAAATTCTTACAGGGAGGTCAGCTTTTCCCTGGGCGCTACACGCTGGCAGACGGTTCGCAAGGTTGTTCTGCCGAATGCGCTTCCGGGAATAGTTACCGGCATCATGCTCAGCGTAGGGCGTTCAATCGGTGAGACTGCAGCGGTAATTTTTACGGCCGGTTCCTCGCTGAAGCTTCCGGGTTCGATTTTCGATTCTGTAAGGACTATGTCGGTTCACTTTTATGTACTGGCCCGTGAGGGCATTTCGAATGAAAATGCCTATGCCACCGCCGCGGTACTGGTTATCTCCATACTCTCCATAAACCTGGTTTCCTACTGGATCATGAACCGGTTTATTGCGAGCAAACTGAAATAGACATTTGACCGGTTTATATAGACAATGGATGGAATGAATAAAATCTGTATAAGCAACTTAAACGTATTCTGGAACAGGGTTCAGGCGTTGAGCTCTATCAATCTGAAAGTTCCAGCCAACAAGATATTAGGAATAATAGGGCCCTCGGGATCTGGTAAAACCGTATTCCTGAGATCCCTGAATCGATTGAACGATCTCATTCCCGAGATAAGGATTGAAGGACGAATTCTGCTGGATAACCAGGATATTTATCATCCCGAGTTCGATCCGGTTGAGCTAAGGAAAAGAGTCGGCATCGTATTCGCCCTGCCTATCCCGCTTCCCATGTCCATTTACGACAACATCGTCTTCGGGCCTATGCTTTCAGGCGTCTCCAAAAAATCTGTGCTGGATATGCTCGTGGAACGAAGCCTCAAATCGTCCTTCCTGTGGGACGAGGTGAAGGACCGCCTTAAAACGTCGGCTATGAGATTGTCGGGAGGGCAACAGCAACGCCTGTGTCTTGCGCGCGTTCTGGCCATGGAGCCCGAGGTCATACTCCTGGATGAGCCCTGTTCCGGCCTTGATCCCATCTCGACCGCTGAAATTGAACACGCACTGACCGTTCTCAAGAAGGATTATACGATCATCCTGGTGACGAACAATACCAAACAGGCGGCCCGAATCGCCGATAATACCGCCTTTTTCCTTATGAGCGAGATGGTGGAAATTGGACCAACGGACACCATTTTTACTGTTCCCTGTGATTCGCGGACCAACGATTATATTACCGGGCGTTTCGGTTAGGGGCCACGAAGTTATGGACAGAAAAATGGAAATCCGGAATCTGAACCTGTATTACGGGGACTTCCACGCCCTCAAGTCGGTCGACATGACGGTCGGCGGCAGGAATATTATCGCTCTGATCGGCCCGTCAGGGTGCGGAAAATCAACCCTGCTCAGGTGTCTGAACCGGATGAACGACCTCATCGAGGGAGTGCGAATTGAGGGAGAGGTTCTGCTCGAAGGCGAGAATATCTATGCTGCGGGAACGGACCTTTATGAATTACGCAAACGAGTCGGGATGGTATTCCAGAGGCCCAATCCATTCCCCCTTTCCGTGTTTGAAAATGTGGCATTCGGGCTTCGCGTGGCGAAAATTGCCGACAAGGAATTGATTATTAACACGGTTGAAAAAAGCCTGCGAGATGCGGGCCTTTGGGATGAATTGAAAGACAAGCTTAATGCGACTGCGTTATCCCTTCCGCTTTACCAGCAGCAACGATTGTGTGTGGCCAGGCTGCTCGCCGTTGAGCCTGAGGTTATACTCATGGACGAACCGTGCTCGGCGCTTGACCCCATCGCGACGATGAAAATTGAAGAATTAATGCTGGATCTGAAA
>CALMJO010000211.1 GCA_937864375.1 uncultured Spirochaetota bacterium | reverse complement strand
AACTACGTCGTCTCCGCGGCCATCAAGAAGGCGATCGACAGCCTGGGCGGCGTGGACCTGGTGCTCAGCGGCGTCCAGGCCGAAGACGACCAGTCGGCGGTTACGGGCGTCATGATCGCGGACCTCATGGGCCTCGCGTCCTGCACGAACGTTGTGAAGATCGAAGTGGGCGGCGACGGAAAGACCATGACCGTCAACCGCGAGCTCGAGGGCGGCTTCAACGAGATCGCCGAAATCGCGATGCCCGCGCTTCTCACCATCCAGTCCGGCATCAACCAGCCCCGGTATCCCACCCTTCCCGGCATCATGAAGGCGAAGAAGAAGAGACTCGATGTCAAGAAGGCCGGCGACATAGGCGCGGCCGAACTGGGCGAAGCCGGTTCCAAGACCAAGTTCGTCAAGATGTTCTTCCCCGTTTCGGACCACAAGGCCGAAATCCTCACCGGGGACGCGAAGACGGCGGCAAAGACGCTCGTCGATAAACTGAAAAACGAAGCCAAGGTGCTATAAGGGGGTTTTGAAATGGCCAGAATCTTAGTAGTCGCGGAACACAGGAGCGGAAAACTGAGCGACGCTACCCTGGAGCTTTGCAAAGCCGCCAAGGCTATTGCCTCAGCCATGGGTGCGACTCCCGCCGCCGCCGTTTTTTACAAGGATGACAGCTTGGCGAATGAAGTTGCCAAGTACATTCCCGAGGTATTCGCCGTCGTCGACGCGAAGCTCGAAGTCTACAATGCGGAAACGTATACCGAAGCCGTGAAGGCCGTGGTCGCCGCCCAGGACGTGAAGGGCGTGCTCATACCCCACACCTACGACGGCGTCGACTACGCCGCGAAGGCAGCGCTGGCGATTGGTGCCGGCATCGTGTCCAACTGCAACAAGTTCGAAGTCCAGGGCGGGGCGCTCGTGCTTACGCGCAACACCTACAACGGCAAGATCCAGGAACAGCGTTCGATCAAGACCGACAAGTTCGTGGTCACGATTGAAAAGGGCGCGTTCGACAAGGAAGCTGCCGGCGGCGCCGGAAGCGTTGCCGCAGTCGCGGCGACCATTCCCGCCCCCAGGCGCGCGTTCAAGGAAATCGTCGCCATGATGGCCGGTTCCGTGGACATCAGCCAGGCGAAGATCATCGTCGCCGGCGGACGCGGCACCAAGGAAAAGGACAAGTACAACGACGTCATCGTAAACCTCGCCAAGAAGCTTGGCGGCGAATACGCTGCCTCCCGTCCCGTCGTGGACGCCGGCTGGACCGATGCGGCCCGCCAGGTGGGCCAGTCCGGGAAGACCGTCGCCCCCGTGCTCTACATTGCCGCCGGCATCTCCGGCGCCATCCAGCACGTGGCGGGTATGAAGGGCTCGCAGTGCATCGTCGCGATCAACAAGGACCCCGAAGCCCCCGTGTTCAACATCGCCACGTACGGCATCGTGGGCGACCTGTTCGAAGTCATCCCGGCCGTCATGGCGGAGCTTGGCTAGTCAGATCGGTTCCCGTTTCTAAAAGTAATCAGGAAGGGCCGTCCCGGGAGGGGCGGCCTTTTTCTTTGGTGCGCCCGGCACGGGCGCACGCATGGTGGTGATGGTTCGACAGGCTCACCAACCAAAGTCAACCACAGAGGATTAATTTACTCCAGCATGAATACTGTTCGTGCGTATGGTATTCATGTACATCTGTTCGGAATCCCATTCGCACCCTCCCTACCGGCCGGGGCTCGACCGGTGGAGCATGTACAAATCCATCCGGGTCCGCCATTGGAGCGAATTCAGGAAACTCTGCCCGGAGCGCTTCGCGAAACTGTATGGACCGCTCGATGAGGAAAAAACGGAGGAGGTGCACAAGCTCATCCGCTGCGGGAAGTACCAGAACGGGTTCCGGATGCACACCTGCCCCGACTGCGGCACCATACTCGTTGTCCCCTTCACTTGCAAATCATGACTGTGCCTGTCCTGTTACAGGAAGAAGATTTTTGGCTGGTCGATCCACCTTTCGTACATCATGAGTCCCGTCCTCAAACACTGCCACGCGACTTTCACGCTGCCGGGGAGCATCAGGAACAGGCTTTTCGAGCGCGGCTTCGATGCCCGGTCAATGATTAAGGAAGCGGCGCGCGTGTACTGGAATGAATTGCGATTGAGCACAGGCCGGAACAGGGAGTGGGAGGCTGGTGCGGTCGCCACTGTGCACACCTGCGGCAACGGGCTCAACTACAATCCGCATGTGCACCTCATAGGCACACGGGAACTGGTGAATACAAAGACCGGGGAGTTGTGTAACGTCGCCTTCATCCGGTATGGGCACATCCGATTCGCATGGATGGACGCCGCGTGCCGCCTGTTCCGGAGGGCGGGAATCTTCAGCACTGACGAGATCGTCCAAATAAAGGAGCGCTACAGGAACGGCTTCCACGTTCATTTCAAGACGATCGAGGGCACGGACAGCGAGGTGCTCTTCCGTACCGCCGAATATCTCGCAGCGGGCTACTTCCACAACAGCCAGATCCTGACCGTGGACCATTTCCGCAAAACGGTGACCTTCCGCTACAAGAGCTGGCTGGATACAAGGACGAGCGAAAAGAGGTATACCATAACCACTATGAGCATTTTCGAACCCTTCGACGGCGCTCAGGGCAAGTTCATGGCGAAGATGCTCTACTTTCTCCCCGAGAAGCACACGAAGATGATCCGCTACTACGGCATCTACGCTCACGGAGCAGGGGAGAAGCTCGCAAAGATAAAGAACGCCGCGTGGAAAGCGGCGGTAGAGCACTCATTCGAGACTAATCCGGAACAATGCCCCGACTGCGGCGCGCGGATGTTCCCTACCGTGGTCTTTTCAAATTTGGCCGAGAAGGCATGGTACAGGATCTGGCGGGAATGCTCGCTCTACAAGGGATATTTCCGGCCTATGAAAAGGGGGCCGTGAGTATTTTGTCTTTGCCCAGGGCTGATTATGCGTTGACTTTTCATCACCGTTTATTATGATTCGTGAAACGGTGGGGGTACGTTTTGCCCGGGTTTTTGGGAAAAGCGCGATTTTTGGGAGGGCGCAAATTTTAAGCCTGCTGCAAAGGGCTTTTTACCAGGAAGAGGTTGCCTTTTTGAAGAATGCGCTTCCGAGAAGCGGGGTTATGTCGGGGAACTCATGCTGGAAGAACGACGCACTTTCCTATGTGGTAAAAATAATGACGCTCCTGTTTAAAACAGGCTTAACGCGAAAACGGCCTGTACGGACAGCCTGAAAATAAATGCCTGGGTGAATTTAAGATTCACATAATCGCTGTTGGCGCTCGATTTATACCTCATTTCATTGCCGGCAAAACCATGGCCTGCCGTGGCCATAAAATCAATACCAAAGTCTTTGAATGAAAATTCATATCCCAGCATCAGGTTAATGTTCAGGAAATGACCGGAAACCGAAACCTGTTCCTGGTTCATGAGGGCCTTCATGGGAATTCCGCTGGTATAGCTGTAATAATGGCGCTTCCGGCTTGTGAGTGGGTAAATAATGTGCTATAAGATGGTATTATG
>CALMJO010000210.1 GCA_937864375.1 uncultured Spirochaetota bacterium | reverse complement strand
GCGGACCTGCTAATCATCGCGAAGACCTCAATAAAGGTGGGCGACCTCCTCACGGCGCAGACCGTGAGCTCCTTCCTGCAGCCGGAAACGATGCTGTATGCCGAATCTCTTTTCCTCCTCGGGCAGTATTACGCTGGAAAGAACATGCCCGACATTGCCTCCGGCTATTTCAGGAAGCTGCTCGCGGAATGCCCCGGTTCTCCGCTGGCGGACGGCGCGCGCGTCGAATCGGCCGCCATCATGATCTCCGGCAGGCAGTACGACCAGGCCTTCGCGCTGCTGAACGAGGCAAAGGACCCCGCGCTTGCCGACCGCAAGACAGCGCTCATGATCGTCGCGCTGTTTAGCAGCCACCGCGGGGCCCAGGCGGCGGACCTGCTCGCGCGCGGGCTGAACCGGATTCTCGCGATACCCTCCGGGGAGGCGGTCCTCCGCGAGGCATCGCTTTACTATTACGCGGCCGGCGACATCCGGATGCTCGGGCAGTACACCGCCTACCTGGCCAATTTCCCGGGGAACGAGCCTTTCATTAATTACTACATGGGAAAGCTGAGCTTCGAAAAGGACCAGCTTGACAACGCGTACTATTACCTGTACAAGCTTTCCATGGCGGAGAGCGAATACAGCGCGGAGTCCTTTTACTACGTGGGACTGATCAGCCTCCACCTTCACAACAACAGGAACAACGCGATCGTGTGCTTCCAGAAGGCGGCGGACGGGGCCCCTGCGGGAAGCCAGTTCGGACTCAAGGCGAAACTCAACCTGGGAATCCTGCTCGCCGAATCGCAGAACCCCGAGGCGGCCTCGCAGGTTCTCCGGGAAATAATCGCGAAAGAAAACATTTCGGCCCAGATACAGGCGGAAAACCTGAAGGCGTATCTTGATGCGGCAAGAACTCAATGAGGAGACGGTGAGCGCCCATGCCGGAAAAGATGAAAATAGCGGTGGTGAACGGCCCCAATCTGAACATGCTCGGCTCCCGGGAGGTGGAGACATACGGAACACTCACTCTTGAGGCGATCAACGAGACGATCCGCGCCGAGGCGGCCGTGCTCGGAGTGGACGTGGAGTTCTTCCAGTCCAATTCCGAGGGAGTGATCATCGATTTTATACAATCGTGCCGATCCTCTTCCGGAATCCTGATAAACCCGGGAGCGTACACCCATACGTCCGTCGCCATCCGCGACGCACTCGCAGCCGCAGCAGTGCCCGCCGTCGAGGTCCACCTTTCGAACATTCACGCACGCGAGGAATTCCGCGGCCATTCCTACATCGCGCCCGTGTGCGTGGGACAAATAAGCGGATTCGGGCCCTTTTCCTACATCGCGGGCCTGCGGGCGCTCGCGGACCATCTTGGGAGGCGCAGATGAGGTCCAATGCGCTCGACGATCTTCGCGCGGAGCTTTCCGCGCGGAAAAAGCTCCCGTACCTCGTGCTGGACCTCGTGAACATCCGCTACCTGACGGGCTTTGCCGGAAGCTACGCGGCCCTGGTCATCGACCACGGTGAGTCATGGCTGGTGTCCGATTCCCGTTACGAGGAATACGCGCGCTCGATCCTCCCGGACGGCGTGCGCTTCGCCCTCCAGAAGAAGGACCTGAACGGCACGCTCCGGAAACTTTTAAAAAGGATAAGCGCATCGCGCCTTTACCTCGAGGAGCACGGCCTGCCCATATCCAGCTACTTCGCGATGAAAAAGGACCTCGCGCCAGTCACGCTCAGTCCGGGAGGCGACGCCGTGAACGTGCGCAGGATGTGCAAGTCCCCCGAGGAGCTTCAAATCATAGAAAAGGCGGTGGCTCTCGCCGACGCCTGCTTCGCGCACCTGTGCACGCTCATCAAGCCCGGTGTCAAGGAGTGGGACATCGCCATCGAGATCGAATACTACTACCGCAAGAAGGGATGCCGCCGGTCCGCGTTCGATTCTATCGTTGCGGCCGGGGCCGGCTCCTCCATGCCGCACTACAGCACCTCGATGACCAGGAAGATCCGCGAGGGCGAGATGGTGATGATCGACATGGGATGCGAGTACCAGGGCTATAATTCAGACTTGACAAGAACCGTCTTTGTACGTAGCGTTGCCCCCGAGTTTCGGAAGATTTACGGCGTCGTCAGGTCCGCGCAGGAGAAGGCGATCCGCGCCATCAGGCCGGGAATGCTCTCCGGCGCGATCGACAAGGTAGCACGGGACGCCATCGCCGACAGGGGATTCGGCTGGGCCTTCGGGCATTCACTGGGCCACGGGGTGGGGCTTGAAGTCCACGAACTGCCCGCGCTCAAGGCCAGGGGTAAAGTGCCGCTGGCGCCCAACATGGTGCTGACGGTCGAGCCGGGAATCTACATCCCGGGCAAGGGCGGCGTCAGGATAGAAGACGTGGTCGCGGTCACCGAATCCGGCTGCCGCATATACACAAAATCGTCCAAGGAAATAATCGTACTGTAAGGGTGCTTGCATGATTACGAGCAACGACTTCAAGCGCGGCGTCGTCATCAAGATCGACGGCGAGCTCTACACGGTGGTCGAGTACCAGCACGTGAAGCCCGCGCGCGGGGCGGCGTTCGTCCGTACCAGGCTCAAATCCGTGCGGCGGGGCGCGGTTGTGGACAAAACCTTTCGCGGCGGCGAAAGGATCGAGGACGTGGAGATCGAGGCCAGGACCATGCAGTACCTGTACGAGGAAGGGGACGACCTGGTCTTCATGGACACCGACAGCTACGAGCAGGAATCCATAGGAAAAGACGCCGTTGGAAACATTCTTGATTATATTAGAGCTGTCTCTTATACACATCTGACGCTGCCGACGAATAGAGAGGTG
>CALMJO010000209.1 GCA_937864375.1 uncultured Spirochaetota bacterium | reverse complement strand
CCGTCCATATCGCGCCGGAGCGCGTCCAGCGCGCCGTCGTCCGCGATCACGGTGAGCCCGGAGGCGTCCATGCGGACCGCGTGGTACGGGGACGCGGACGGGCCCCTCGTGCGGAAAAGGTAGACCCGGTCCGCGCCAAAGAGCTCAAATATGGTCTTGGCAATGCTCTCCTCCAGCAGCTCGGCGTCCCGCTGCTCGGTGATCTCGATCACGTACTCGAGAATGTCGTGCCGGTTTTCCCGTTCCATGGACCCTGCCGGGGGCCGCGATGCAGGGGGCGCCGACGCACCGCGGCCCGTGCCCGCATGACATACCGGGTGTGCGGGCAAGTCAAGAAAATTCCGCGCATCCGGGCGGCGCCGGCGGGAACATCATGGACATCACGCAGCGCAGGCATTACGAGGAGGAACTGGAGCGCTCGGCCGGGGAGAAGGCCGCGCTCCTGCGCGAGCTCCAGCACCGGGAAAAGAACAGCTTCGCCATGATCTCCGCACTCATTAAGCTTCAATCCGACAGAATGGATTCCAAGGAGATGAAATCCACGCTCGAGGACCTTCTGGGGAGGATCGATTCGCTGGGGAATCTCTATGAAATGCTGTACAGGTCGGGCGAGACGACGCGCGTCCGGATGGACGAGTACTTTGGAGGGATGATCGATTCGCTGGAACGTATGTATCTTTCGGCCGTGAAGAGGATCGCGGTTGTGCGGAGTATCGAGCCATTCGAGATGGGCGTGAAGCATGCGTCGTACATGGGGCTCATCCTGAACGAGCTTCTCACGAACGCGCTCAAGTACGCGTTCCCCGGCGAACTGGCCGGCTCGGTCGAGGTGCGCCTGGAGGCGCGCGGTGACCGATTCGACCTCATGGTTACCGATGACGGGACCGGCCTTCCTCATGGTTTTAATCCTGAACGGAGCCCTGGTTTTGGCTTCACGATAATCCGGATGCTCACGGAACAGATGGGCGGCTCGTTCTCGATCGAGCGGGTCGCGAGGACCGGGTTCAGGGTGAGCGTGCCGGCGGGGAGCGGGAAATGAGCCCCATGGGCCACCCTGGCGAACACCGCCTCCGCGTGCGCATGGAAACATGCATCCCCGAAATTTCACTCGTTCGTATGATTGACAGATTAAGGATCCCATGGTAGCATGACAGCCAGTATAGTCGCTGCGACATTATAAAGAAAAGCCAGTCTTAAGGCCTGCCTCCGCCTGCGATGCATTGCTTCCAGGTAGTTCGAGATGGTGTTCGGGCCGCCTGGCCTCTCGGCCGCCGGAACGATGAACCCGCACGCTGCGCGTGACGTCGGCCCAGGGAGAGCGGAACATGGAAGGACTCACACGCAAAACCATCCTCCTGGTCGAGGATGAGGCAGTCATTGCCCTGGCCGGGGCGTCCAACCTGAAAGGGCTGGGCTATCACGTCATTACCGCATCGAGCGGCGAGAAGGCGATCGACGCGGCGCGGGAGAATCCCGGCATCGACCTCGTCCTCATGGACATCGACCTTGGAAGAGGCATGGACGGTACCGAGGCCGCGCGCGCGATACTGGGTGAGAGGGACCTCCCCGTGGTATTCCTCTCGAGCCACACCGAACCGGAGATAGTGAGCAGGACAGAATCGGTCACCTCGTACGGCTACGTGGTGAAGAACTCCGGGCTCACGGTGCTCGACTCTTCCATAAAGATGGCGTTCAAGCTGTTCAAGGCGCACGCTAATCTGAAGCTGAGCGAGATGAAGTACCAGTCGGTGGTCCAGAGCCAGAGGGAGATGATCTGCAGGTTTCTTCCCGACACCACCCTGGTCTTCGTCAACGAGTCGTACTGCCGCACATTCGGCGGCACACCGGAACAGCTCATAGGACGCAAATTCCTCGATTTCATTCCTCCCGGTGACCGGGAGGAGGTGATGCGGCACCTCGCCGGCCTGATCGTGGGGGGCCAGGTCACGGAGTATGAGCACCGGGTCAATCTCCCCGACGGATCGACGGGGTGGCAGTCCTGGACGGACTACCCGATAATCGACGGCAGCGGCTCGGTCAGGGAGCTGCAGTCGGTGGGGCGCGACATCACCCGCGAGAAAGAGGCCCAGGAGCGGCTGCGCTTCCAGGCGCAGATACTCGACCAGATCCGCGACTGGATCACCGTCACCGACCTGCAGGGGAAAATCATTTACGTCAACGACGCCCAGTGCCGCATCCTGGGATTCCCCAGGGAGAAGCTTGTGGGGCAGCACATAAGCGTGTTTGGCGATGACCCCGGCGCGGGCGCCACGCAGGAAGAAATCCTGAACAGGACGCTGGAAGACGGGTACTGGAGCGGCGAGGTCGTCAATTACCGCGCAAATGGCACGCGGATTCTCCTGGAGTCCCGCACGAACGTGGTAAGGGACGACCGCGGTGCGCCCATCGCGCTGTGCGGCGTCAGCACGAACATTACCGGTCGCGGCAGCGAGCAGGCAAGGATCGAGGAAACATACAGGGCGCTGCGCGCGAGCGAGGAACGCCTGCGCATCGTCATAGAGGCCAGCCTGAACGCGATCATAGCCGCGGACGAGCATGGCAGGATCGTGCTCTTCAACGGGGCCGCCGAGCGCCTTTTCATGTACTCCGTAGAGGAAGTGCTGAATATGCCGGTGAAAATGCTGCTGCGCGAGGAAATGGGAGAATCCCACCAGGAAAGCTTTCTCGGGTACATGCAGAAGGGAGCGGCACAGTGCGGCCACATTGGAAGGCGCTCGGAGTATCCCTTCCGCCGCAGCGACGGGAGCGAATTCTATGCGGAGGTGGCCATGGCGGGAGGCCGCGGCCAGGGACAGCGCCTTGTCGTCGTGGCGCTGCACGATGTCACGGAGCGCAGGAGCGCGGAGGCGGCGGTTCGCAGGAACATGGAAATATTTCTCAAGGTGTTCATGAGCAGCCCCATGGTCATGACTATCAGTTCCGTGGACCAGGGGCGCTTCATCGAGGTGAATGACAGTTTCCTGGCCGCCTTTGGTTACCGGCGGGAAGAGGTGATAGGGAAGACCTCGGCAGAATTGAACCTGTATGCCGACTATGCGAATCGGGATGCCCTGATGAGCCGGCTGGTGCGGAGCGGCTCGCTGCGCAACGCTGATATCGATTTCATGACAAAGACCGGTGAGGTTCGTAACGGGATGGTCTCGGCGGAATTCATCGATCTGTCGGGCACGTCTTATCTGCTCATCGCCATGAATGATGTCACGGAACGCCGGCACGCGGAAGACGCGCTGCGCGCGTCCGAGGAAAAATACCGCCGCCTCTTCGACTCCATGAACGACGCGTTCATTTCCGTCGACATGGAAGGCAGGATAAGGGAATACAACAGAACCATCCGGGAGATGCTCGGGTATTCCGGCGAGGAGCTGGGCCGCATGACGTACGTCGATCTCACCCCGGAACGCTGGCACCGTGAGGAGAGAGCTATCGTCGAGGAGCAGATTCTGAAAAACGGTTATTCCGAGATATACGAAAAGGAATACAGGCGCAAGGACGGGACGGTATTCCCGGTGGAGCTTCGCGCCTTCCTCCTGCGCGACCGTTCCGGGAAGCCCGAGGGCATGTGGTCGATCGTGCGCGATATTTCCCGCCGCAAGCGATACGAGCGGGAACTGGAATCGGCGGCCAGTGAAAAGGGGGTGCTCCTGGGCGAGCTCCAGCACCGCGTGAAGAACAGCTTCGCCATGGTCGCATCGCTCATTCACCTGGAGTCCGACAGGGTGAATTCGCAGGAGGCGCGGTCCACGCTCATGGACCTTCACGCCAGGGTAAAATCTTTGAGCGATCTCTACGCGATGCTCTTCCGTTCCGGTGACAGCGCGCGGGTCCTGCTCGATGAATACTGCGGCCAGGTCATCGATTCGCTGGGCCAGATGTTTCTTGCGGGCGCGAAAAAGGTCATGGTGGAGAAGAAACTCGACCGGGTCCAGTGCGACGTGAAGTCGGCGACATCCGTTGGACTCATCCTGAACGAGCTCCTGACGAATGCGTTCAAGTACGCGTTTCCCGCCGGAAAGACGGGTTCGGTCGAGGTGCGCCTGGAGGCGCGCGGCGACCGATTCGTTCTCACGGTTTCCGATGACGGTATTGGACCGCCGCCGGATTTCGATCCCGAACGGAGCGCGGGCTTTGGCTTCACGATCATCCGTCTGCTTTCCCGGCAGTTGGACGCGTCCCTGTGCTTCGAGAGGAACAGCAGGACGGTATTCTGGTTGAGCGTACCGGTTATTAAGGCCTGAGATGACAGGCCGCCATGGTGCTTCCACGTTTCAGCGGCCGCCAAGAGCGCCGGGGGCCGGTTGGCATCATACCGTGTCCTTGAGCCTCCCCGGAAGGACCGCGCCCATGTAGAGCATCCAGGCGATCAGCCCTATGTGAAGCACGTCGTTCGCGCAGAACCAGATGCCGCGCGCCCAGAGCTGTTCGGTCCAGCCCATGACCAGGTAGAAAAAATACACGCCGGTCACGAGGCCCAGGGATGACCATGCGATCATGAGCGCGCGGTCCATGCCCTCGCGGAGCCTTCGATACCGCAGCGCGCTCACGGTAAAGAGCACGAGGAAGGCCGGCGCGGTAAACGCCAGCATGAGCTCGAAGGAAACCATGAGCGCGTTCGGTATGAAGGCGCCTGCGAGCACGACGCACAGGTAGACCGCGGCATTCACGCCCGCGTACGCGATGAGCGCTTTTCTTCCCCTTCCGCGGGCGCAGGAATATGCGACCGACGCCGTGAAGGCGCTCACGCTGATCACGGTGCAGACGAGATAGTAGATCTCCCACCAGCTGGTCCATGCGCACACCTCTCTCCCCGCGCACTTGATCTCCCAGCTGAATGCCTGGTAGCTGGTTCCCGCGAGGAGCGCTCCCGCGCCCCAGAATAAAAGCCCCATTCCCAGCCAGGCACGCGCGCGCTCACGCCCTCGGCCGCGGTAAACCCGTATTCCGAAGACGATCGCCAGCACGCCCAGGAGATAAATGAAAAACGTGGAACTGGGCACGGCAAGTACGAAGTCGACGGGGCCCGCCGCGACGCGCATGCAGGGCTGGACCTGGCACCACGTCTCCGGGGTGAGCGGCGGATCATGGGGAATCGATTGCAGCCTGCCGCACCCTGTTGACAGGATTAATAATAGAAGCGTCGTCAGCATCTTTTTCATGGCTCTCCCCCCGTTATAATTTTGACTAACGCGAATGGCCTGGCTCGAGCACCAGCAGGTCTTTCAATTCCTTCGCGTCGCGGTAGTGCGCCTTGACCTGTTTCCCGGCGGCCCAGGCGTCCACCTGGTCGTGGTACCATCGGCTCTTGTAGTGGCCGGACTGGCCGGGCGGGCATATGAGCGTGATAGAATCCAGGTCCGCCATGTCCACGACGATGCGGATGGCCGCGCCGCTGTCCATGTCGAATGGATGCGCACGATTGTACCAGCCGGCGTGGATCGTGTAGTCGTCGCCGGGATACGCGACGGGCGCAAGGTTGTAGAAGGAAAGCACCTTCCCCAGCGGATGCCGGATGGTCATCGTGTGCACTCTTTCCCACTTCCACTTGTCCGTGCCAGTGCCATAACGCCCGATGAGCGAGGCGACGGCGTCCTTCATGCTCTTCAGCACCTGGTCGTCGCGCGTTTCCTTCGCGGCGGTGGCGGGATCGTCCCATATGAAGTGCGCATTGTCATCCATGAAATGCTGGAGCCACTGCGCGGGAATGGTCGAGTGAAGGTCCTTGAAGAGCTCCTCGACCATGTTTTTCCCGATCCGTCCCTCGAGCGAGTTTTTCATGAGAAAGGTGTAAAACTCGTTGAAGAGCGCCGGTTCAGGCCTGTCGAGCTCCATCGCGCAGTTCCATTTTTCGAGCATGGCCACGTACGCGTCGAGCCCTTCCTTCCCCCTGCACACCCTCACGACCTGGGGCACCCATCGCTGGGCGACGTTCGACACCGTATCCAGCTGCATCGCGCGGATCTCGTCGGGCGTGAATTTCTCCTTCGCGTTCGCCATCTGCTCGAAGCGGTAGGGACGCGCGAAGAAAAAGTACGAGGTCGCGTAGAAGTCGCCGGGGGCGGGTATCTGGTTGAAGGAGCCTACGTAGCCCCGCTTTGGGTTCAGCGCGTAGGGATGCTGTTCAAAGGGAATGTATCCCGTCCAGTCGTACTCTCCGTTTTCCCCGGGACGCGGCAGCGGGTTCGCGCCGGACTTCCGCACCGGGAAGGTGGTGATGTACTGGTAGCCGATGTTTCCGTCCACATCTGCATAGCCAACGTGCACGCTTCCGCCTTGCGCGATCGCGAGCGCCGCCCGGAACTCGTTGAAGTTATTCGCCTTGTTTACCATCAGGAAGCTCTGCATGACACCGCAGTCGCCCTGGAGCCCCGCCCACATCATGGCGCAGTTGTCGGGCATGCCGGGAACGACCTGCGAGATAACGGGCCCGTGACGCGAAACGAGTACGGTGAGCTTCTCCTCTTTCATGAACGAGCCGTCCTTGATGCGAATCGTCTCTTCGATCACGGTGAAATCCTTCCAGCCGTTTTCGGTCATGTACTGCTTCGGGTTGGCGGGATTCACCTTTTCGGTGAAGTAGTCCAGGTTGTCGCCGTTGCCCGCGGTGATGCTCCATGCGAAGCGTCCGTTGAACCCCACCGCATGAACGCCGGGCAGTCCGGGAATCGAACCCCCGATGACGTCGTAGGATCCTCCCTTCAGGTGCGCAAGGTAGAAGAGAGAGGGAATGGCCGCCTCGAGGTCGGGGCTACCGGTGAAGACGGGTTTTCCCGTCGTGGTGCGCGAACCGGCAAACACCATCCAGTTGCTCGCGCGCACCTTCATGGGGTAGGGCTGATATGCTTCGTCGCGCGGGCCGCTGCCCGGTTCAAAGGGATCGCGGTCGGGGACGTCGCACCGCGCTATCGTGGGCGCCCGGGTCTCGTTCGCCGACACCATGGGCGCGTTGGCAGGCACCCACGGCAGGAGATACTTGAAGACATCGCCCCCCGTATTTTTGAATATCTGATAGAGGAGCGGCTTTACTTCACGCTGCGCGTTCAGCCGGTAGGACATGAGAAGCCCGCACACGATGCTGTCGGCGGGCTTCCAATCCTGCGGCTTTGCGCGGAGGATCACGTACTCGCTGGGAAAGTTTTTCCCGGATGCGATGCAGGCATTTACCCCGCGCGTGTAGGCGTCCACGATCGCCTTTGAAGCGGGATCCAGGCGCGTGTACTCGGCCTGGGCAGCGCGGTAGAAACCCATGGTCTTGAAGTACCGGTCGGTCTTGACGGTGGCTTCTCCCAGGAGGGTGGAGAGCTCACCCCGGCCCGCGAGACGGGTGAGGTCCATCTGGAAGAGCCTCTCGCGGGCGGTGATGTATCCCTGCGCGAAGAAAAGGTCCTCGTCGGATTTCGCGAAGATATGCGGGATGCCATGCTCATCGGTCCGCACCTCGACGGACGACTTGAGCCCATCCAGCGACTCCGTTCCCGAGTACGAGGGTATGCGAACTCTGAAAAATACCTGGATCGTAATGATGACGGCAATGACCAGAACGGCTATAACGCCGGAAACGATGACGAGGGTTTTTTTGAGCTTTGGATTCATGCTTTTCTCCCGGACCGGTGCTTTTCAATGCGATGGGAAGAATTATATACCGAATGGTGCTCATTGTCAACCTGCTTGCAAGGACGATCACGGGGGAGAGAGATTGGTGTGACGTCGTTGTTGGCGAAGAGCAGCAATCATGACTTCCATGGGCACCTTGACAGTGGGGGCATGCCTGAACGCATCCGGTTTTACGCGGATCATGGCGGTGACTGCATGAAGATGGGAAAATGCGGCAATGGCTTTTAATTTAGCCGGTGCTTCGCAGGAGTTTGCCTGGGTGGTAGGGTTTTTCACCTGGTTTTGGCTTTCCCCAGTAGATTTCCCAGCAGAGAATGCCATCCACTCGTTTTCTACCGAGCGACCAGCTCGAAGGATCAATATAGTTATGCATGCCTTTTTCAGTCGCTCGAACGAGTTCGTCCAGGTACCGATGCACTGCAATCGCCAGGAACCGTGAAACCGAGAATTTACCAAACTTCCTCAAATCGGTAACCAGCTCGTTCTCCTTCTTCGAATAACAGATCGGAAAACAATGCCATCTCTTCTCCGGGTCCGCCGCCTGGTACTTCACCAGGGTGAATCCCCCTGGGTAACGACGGTAATCGCGGACTACGCGCATGAACAGCCGAACGATGATTTCGCGGTGCGGCAACTTCAGGGAGGCGGCCGCCGCCTCGATCCTTGCAAGAACGTCCAGGTGAATGTTGAGTGAGGTCCTGAGCATGAGCGCCACCCCGGGTCAAGTTTTTGCTTCCTTACCTGATCCGAACAGAGAGGAGAAACCAGTAATGGAAAAATGCGCCTCGGCACGAAAACTGCCGGGCAGGCCGGGGAATCTGCAGGCAGGCTGATAACTATAGGGCACCTCTAAAA
>CALMJO010000208.1 GCA_937864375.1 uncultured Spirochaetota bacterium | reverse complement strand
AGGGCGAAGCAGCGTTTCCCCGAGCACGAAGGGCTGCTCTTCTGGGACTTCCTGAACGCGGTCGGGAAAAAGGACTTTGCCGGTTTGATCCAGTCGTCGGCGTTCAACGAGTTCGACGACGAAGTGAAGCGCGACACGCTCGCCTGCATCGACGAGTATTTCGAGACGCAGTTTCCCGCCGAGATGACCAAGATGCTGCACCACATCCGCAGCATGTTCGACATAGACACCTCGCGCACCCAGATATGGAAGTTCCTTTACGAGATCTCCGACGAGAACTTCCGCCGCATCTTCGAGGACAAGCGCCTGCTGGACGTGTCGAAGGTGAACATAGAGCGCTTCATCCTCTTCCTGCACGTCTACAGGATGATTTACGACAAGTACAATTTCTCCGAGGTGCGCGACATAGAGAAGCTCGAACTGTACGCCCGGGAGAACCTGTTTGAGCCGCCGGCAGGCTTTTTTGAAACGCTCAGGGGCCACGATGCGCGCGCCGCGCTCGAGCTGGTGCTGGGCCTGCAGGAACGCTTGAAGAAGGAAATCCTCCTGTCGGACACCGCGTACGAGCCGGTCGACACCATAGAATTCAAGCGCCACATCGCGTTCGGAATCCCGTCCATGTACGGGTCCTACAAGGAGCGGAAGTTTGATACGCTCAAGGTGTTCTTTCACTGCAACCTGATCCGCGAGCGCCTGTTCGAGACGCTCGTGGAGTCGAGCACGATCTTTCCGCACGAGGCGCTCAACTACGACGGGATGAAGCAGCTGCTCAAGCTCTTCCACCGGACCTTCGAGATCGACGGCCTGGCCAACCACGAGCTGCGCTCGGTGATAAGCCTGCTGGACACGCCGAACCTCCTCATATCCCAGTTCCGCGACGTCATCACCTCCCTGCTCGCGATCCACGGGGAGATATCGGACCGGTTCAACGAGACCTACAAGTACGTCTGCAGGGTCATCATAGGGAGCATCGGCGTGGAGCGGATCGTGGAGATGTACCTGCCGCACGAGCGCCGGGAGAGCGTGGAGGTGATCGCGGACCGATTTCTGCGGAACCAGATCATGCAGTCGCCGCTCCTGCAGTTGGTGGACAACATGCTCATCAGGCTCAAGGACCGCCTCGCGCACGACGCGGGGGTCCGCGGCGACGTGGTATGTCTCAACCGGGAGGATTTGAGAAAGGCCAAGGGAGAGCTTTTCTTTCCCATCCGGAGGTACGGCGGCCCTTCAACCGACACCGACCTCTTCGTTCCGCTCTGGCTGACCGGCTCCAAGGCGCAGGGCCTCATCATCGCTGCGAACCTCGAGGGAATCAACGTGCCCGAGGGGCTGGTGATCTCGTCGGAGCTCTACAAGCGGCTGCGCGAAGGGGACATCTCCAACCCGCGCTTCCAGCGCAAGATCATTTTCTCGCTACGGAAATATATTGACCAGTTCACCGACGGCCGCTTCGCGAACCCCGAAAATCCCGTGCTCCTTTCGGTGAGGAGCGGGGCGGTATTTTCGATGCCGGGGGTGATGGACACCCTCACCAACGTGGGCACGACCCAGGAGATAGTCGACTATTTCGCGAGGCAGGACGAGTGGTTCGCGTACGACTGCTACCGGAGGCTCATCCACGACTTTGGCATTTCGTATTACGGCATGGACCGCTCGCTGTTTGAAAAGCTCATGGCCGTCGCCAAGGAGGAGGCGCAGGTCCCGCTCAAGGAAAAGCTCTCCGGGGGGCAGATGGAGGTGCTCACCAAGAAATACCGGTTCGCGATCAACCGCGCCGGGTACTCGGTCCCCAAGGACCCGTACGAGCAGCTCTTCCACGCGATCGTCGCGGTCTTCCGCTCGTGGGACTCGCCCGTTGCGCGCAATTACCGGCAGTTCGTGAACATTTCGGACGAGTGGGGCACGGCGGTGATCATCCAGAAGATGGTATTCGGCAACAACTCGCCCAGCTCCATAACCGGGGTGGTGCACAGCCACTACCTGGGATACGAGAACATTGGCCTCTTTGGCGAATACAAGACGCGCGCCCAGGGGCATGACATCGTGAGCGGCGTCGCGCGGGTGTTCCCCATAAGCGAGGAGCAGCGCCAGAACTTCGCGATGGCGGCGCACTTCCACTCCCTGGAGAAGACCTTCCCGGACCACTACCGCCGGATATACGAGGCGGTGAGGCGCATCAGGGAGCGATGGGGCAACGAGGTCGAGATCGAGTTCACCATAGAGAACGACATACTCTACATCCTCCAGATCAGGGGCCTGGCGAACCACATCTTCGAGACCGAGGAGATCGTCGAAAGCACCGAGGAGCTCAGGCATTACCTCCTGGGGCAG
>CALMJO010000207.1 GCA_937864375.1 uncultured Spirochaetota bacterium | reverse complement strand
GCCCAGGTTGTAGGTTGCGAAATACGGGACCATGATGCTTTTCAGCGTGAACACCGTGTTCACGAGAATGGAGGTGATCATCGCGATGACGAGGAACCTGTTCCGGAAAATGATCTTCATCACGTTTTTTGCGCCGACCTTCTCCCTTCCCGCGCCGGAGGCGACCCTTTCCCGTATCACGATGCCCGTCACGACCACGACCGCCAGGTTGATGACGCCGTAGACCAGGACCGTACGCTCGAACCCCCGCTGCTGGCTTCCCCCGCCGAGGGCCCCGACCAGCAGCATGGTGACCACGAAGGTGAGGACCGTGCCGATGACGGCGAAGAGCTGCACCCTCGCGACAAGGCCCGTCGCCCTGTCGTTGTCCCTCGTGACGACGGTGGGGGAGGCCCATACCGGGATGTCGACGACGGTATAGGCCATGCTGAACAGGATATAGGCCGCGGCTATGTAGACGAACTGCCACTGCTGGTCCATGCCGGGGACGTTGAACGTCATGAACGCGAAGAGCGAAACGAGCGCCGGCGCGAACAGCATGTACGGCCTGAACTTTCCCCATCGCGTGCGCGTCTTGTCGGCGATGAAGCCGAAGATGGGATTGAACACCCCGTCCCATACCTTGGCGACGAGAAACACCATCCCGATCGCGGCAGGCGCCAGTCCAATGACGTCGGTGCAGAAGAACATGGCGAAGTTGCCTATGAGGGTGCACAGTATGGACTGCGTCAGCGCGGACAGGGGAATCGCAAAGCCTTCGAGCGCAGACATTTCACTGGATGTGACCGGTTCGGCGGATTTCATCTAACCCTCCCTTCGTCGTCCCGCGGGATATGGTGCTCTATGACGGGCTTTGCAGCCCCGTCCTGGTTCTTCGCGGATTTCTTTTCGATCATCAAAGCTTGTCGAACATCTGCCTCAGCGACTCCTGGATATAGGTTTCTATCATCAGTTTACCCAGCTCGGGGTTTCCCGACGCGGGGTCCCCTGCGTATCCCAGCGGGGACACGCGGTCGAAAAGCTCGCCTCCCGTTTCCCACTCGGGGTAGTCCCTCAGGGTAATGGCGGTGGGCTTCAGGGTCTTCAGTACGTCGGTCCGCACGATGTCGGGGAAGTAGTGAAGCATGGGAGAGACCTCCAGCGCCCCGGCATGAATGTCCAGGTATGCGTCGGGGTCCTCGCTCGACAGCGCCGGGACGTCGACCACGACGGTGTAGGGACTTATCTTCACGCCCGCCTTTTCGGCCATGAACGAGGGCAAGACCATGTAGACTCCCTCGCCCGTGCGCTCATGGACCGCCTTCAATGCGTCCTCTATGGCGAGCAGGTGGTCCGTTTCACCATGGCCGGGGATGTCGATGATGGTTTTGAATCCCCACTGTTTCAGGGACATGTGGAGCTCAACCAGCAGCGTCGTCATCGTCGCCCTGGAGACGAAGAACGATCCGGGAAACTTGACCGTCGTCCCGTTGACTCCCCAGTAGAAGGGGGGCGCGATAATCGCCTCCTTTCCCATCCGGAGCAGCGCCCTGCGGGCCTCGCGCGCGACCACGTACGAAAGATATATGTCGGTCGAGACGTTCAGGTGCGGCCCGTGCTCCTCGACGACGCCTATGGGAAACAGCACGATGGCGCCCCTGCTGGCCGCATCGCGGATCTCCATCCAAGTCATTTCCAGCATCGTTTCCCTGATGAATGAGCTGTCCATATGATCCCCCTTTATTTTTGTGTCCCCCGCGGACAGGCGCCCGGGCGACCTTAGCCTGTAACCGGCCTCACCAGCTTGATGAACTTCTCCGCGGTGCGGTCTATCTCGTCGTTTCCGGCGACTATCGTGATGCCAAAATCGGACCCTATGCCGCCGTCGACCACGCCCACGCTGAGGTTCAGGCTTCGTGAGAGTATGTCATCGGTCCCGGGCAGCATGTTTTTCCATATATGCTGCTTTCCCTCTATGTCGCGGTAGGCGATCATCTGCTCCATGTTGTTGTAGACGTGCCAACCGCTCTTGTTCAGGGTCTTGGTTCCCAGGGCCGATGCGGCCCGCTCCGCCAGCTCCGTCGACTCGAAGATCACCGTGAGCAGGGTGTGGCATTCGCCGGGATCGTTCACGGTCCGGAAATGCATCCCCTTGAGGCCTGCGCCGGCGATCGCATTCTTGAACCGCGTCTTCTTCTCCCTGAGGAGGCCGAGTATGCGCTCCAGCTTGCGCAGCTGCGCCAGGGCGAAGGCGCCGGTCAGCTCGTTCATGCGCATGTTGATGCCGATGAGGCTCCTGTTTCCGATCTCGACTCCCTTACGGTAGGGCAGGTGGCCCTGGTCGTGGAAGCCAAAGGCGCGCTCGTAGAGGTTTTTGTTGTTCGTCACGAGTATGCCCGCGTCCCCCGCGCTTATCACCTTGTAGACGTTCAGTGAATAGGCGCCCATGTCGCCGAGCGATCCCAGGCGCTTTCCCCCGTACGTTCCTCCCAAGGCCTGGCAGCAGTCTTCGACGATGGAAATTTTTTTCCTCCCCGCGATGCCGCAGATGGACTTCATGTCGCACGGCATGCCGAGCATGTGCACCGGCATGACCGCCTTCGTCTTCGCGGAAATCTTTTTCTCCATGTCCGACGGGTCCATGGTGAGGGACTCGTCCACCTCGACGAGAACGGGCGTCCCCCCGACGGCGATGATCGATGAAATGGAGGCGATGAAGGTGTAGCCCGGCACCAGCACCTCGTCGCCGTGGCCTATGCCGAGCGCGACCAGCGAGGCCATCAGGGCGCTGGTCCCCGAATTGACCGCGACGCTGTACTGCGTGCCCATGGCGGCGGCGAACTCCTTTTCAAGCGTGAAGACCTTCTGCCTGAAGGAGGGATCGTCGTCGCTCCCGTACCTGGGTATGTGCTTCGACTTGAGCACATCGACGACCTCGTTGTATTCCTCTTCCCCGATCAAGTATGCTCCCGGTCCCGGCATGACATCCTCCTTTATCGTTTCCAGAATTTTTGCAGTTCGGTGAAGGCAATCAGCCTGATGCCCTCTTCTTCCAGCACCCGCCTGGCCCGGTCCGAATTGAAGAACCGGTAGTCCGCATCGCGGACCGGCCACTCGGGCGTAATGCCCTTGAGCTCCCCGGTCTCCCGCGCGGGATGGATGGCCCACTCGGAAAGCCCCGGGGGAAGCCCGCGAAGCATCTTCTCGTACAGGTCGTCCTTCCCCTCGGTGGGAAGCCTGAAGCTGTCCACGCACGGATGGTCGGCGACCGCGCGGCCCGCATCCTTCATGGCGCGCAGGAGCAGTGGATCGTGGAAGCGGAGCGCAAGCCCGTATTCCCGCGCCAGCCCCGCCGTCATGTCCAGGATGTCCCTCCTGCCGTCGTGAACGTGGCAGTGGCTGTCCAGGTGGTTTGGCGAAAGCCCCGCTTCGAGCACGGTGTCGATCTGCCTCCTGAATTCCCGCTCCAGGTCCTTTATGTCCGCGCCCGCGATCAGCGCGTCTCTCTTTTCCTCCGGCAGAAAGAATCCGCGCCCGTCAACGAGGCTCGGGACCTCCTCTCTTGCGCAGACCGGTCCCCACCGGAACATCTCGTGCTCGCTTATCGCCGTAAGGTGCACGCCAAAGGGAATGCCCGGGTTTTCCGCGAGGAGACGCATCCCGTGGAGTCCCCAGGGGCAGGGGACCATTATGGTCACCGAGCTTGCCAGGCCGTGCCGCATCGTATGGATCGCCGACTCGTTCGCCGTATGACAGAACCCGAAGTCGTCGATGTTGACGATGAGGAGGCGCGCGTCGCGCGGATAGCCGAGCATCTCAACGGTCAATGCCGTCATGCAGTCCTCCGCTCGATGAGCTCCGTCTCGAGGACGATCTCCTTTTTCCGCGTTCCGGGCTTGCCGTTGATCTGCTCCAGGAGCAGGTCGGCCGCCATCCTCCCCATGAGCCGCTTGGGCTGGGCCACGGTCGTGAGCTGGATCTCAGGGAAAGAGGCGAAAGGAATATCGTCAAAGCCGATCACCGCGATGTCCTCCGGGATGCGCAGCCCCGCCTCCCGGATCCCCTGCAGGACGCTCAGCGCGAAGAGGTCGTTCACCGCGAATACCGCATCGGGCTAGTCCCCGTTCCCGATGAGCTCCGTGATGAGCCTGCTGCCCGTGTTGGTGCGGTAATCGCCGAACCGGACGTACTTCTCGCGCTCCTGCATGCCGGCGTCCCTGAGCGCCTTCGCGTACCCCTGGTAGCGCTCCCCGCTGGTGAGCTCGTCCTCGGCCGCCCCGAAAAATCCAATGCGCGTATACCCCTTGCGTATGAGGTGCTCGGTCGCGATGCAGCCTCCCTGCACGTTGTCGATGGTCACGTAGCTTTTTCCCATTCCACGGCGCGCCTCGCTGACGAAGACCAGCGGCGCCTCGACCCTGTCGTACTCCCTGTTGGACGGCGTCTTGCCGGAGACGGGGGCGAGGATGATGCCGTCCACACGCTTTTCCCGGAGCAGGGAGAGATAGCGCAGCTCCCGGTCCTGCTCCCAGTTGGTGTTGCAGAGGAAGACGCTGTAGCCCTCCTCCCCGGCCCTGTCCTCGATCCCCAGGGCAACCTCGGGGAAGAAGGGGTTGGTGATGTCGGGAATCACGAGGCCTATCGTCTCGGTCTGCTGGTTCACCAGCCCGCGGGCGATGGCGTTGGGGAGGTAGTTCATCTCCCGCGCCGCCTTGAGGATCTTCTCCCTCGTGTGCGGGTCCACGCCGTAGCGATCGTTCAGGGCGCGCGAAACCGTGGCGTAGGATATGTTGAGCTTCCGGGCTATGTCCTTGATGGTTATGCTCATAATGGCCTCAATGGGTGCCGTTGTAAACGTTTACGGAAACGGCCGCATTGTGTCCTCCACATGGTATTGCCTTACTTTCCAGGATCCACCTCGTCCAGCGATACCGGTCTGTTTTCACGGTGGGACAGCAGTGCCGCCCGTGCGATCTTCACGGCCTCCAGGGCATCGTGCCCGGAAACCGGCGGGGGGCTCCCGTGTTCAAGGGAATCGAAGAAGAGCCGCAGCTCGTCGCGGTAGGACTGCATGTACCTGTTGATGAAGAAATGGGGAATGGGATCGTGCCGTATACCCTCGGCCGTGCTTATCCAGGCCGTGTTGGTGGGCTGGTTGCCAACCGCCACCGAGCCCCGCGAGCCGAATACCTCGATGCGCTGGTCATACCCGTAGACGGCCTGGCGCGAGTTGTCGATGACGGCGATCCCGCCCCCCGCGAACCGCAGCACCGCCGCCGCGGTATCGATGTCGCCGAGCCTGCCGATCTCGGGGTCCACCAGGTTGGAGCCCGTCGCGAAGACCCACTCAACCTCGCTCCCCATGAGAAAGCGGGCCATGTCCCAGTCGTGAATGCTCATGTCGAAAAAGAGCCCGCCCGATGTCTTGACGAATTCGAGGGAGGGCGGATGGGGATCGCGGGAGGTGATCTTCACGACCTGGGGAGTTCCGATTTCGCCGTCGAGCACTGCCTTCGCGGCCCTGCGGAAATTGTCGTCGAAACGCCGGTTGAACCCGATCATCAGGGTCACGCCTGCCGCCGCGACATCTTCGAGCGTCTTCCTGATCGCCGCGATGTCCTCGCCGATGGGCTTTTCGCAGAAGATGTGCTTTCCCGCCCGGGCGGCCTTCCGGATGTACTCGAGGTGCGTCGTGGTGGGCGTGCAGATGCAGACCGCGCGGACCGCGGGGTCTTTCCATATCTCGTCCTCCGAGCGGTAGCGCCGGAGATTGAACCTTTGCAGGGGCTCACTCTCCGCCCGGGAGGGGTCGGGGTCGTACACGCCGCCGATTGCCACGCCGGGGATATGCTCCACGATGTTGGCTATATGGATCATCCCCATGCGGCCCAGGCCGATGACGGCGACGGTATTCAGGTTCGATTTCATGGTCGTACGTGCCCTGTTTTCGCAAACGTTTACGAAGATACTGCAAAATTTCCCTCTGGTTGTCAAGACGAAACCGGGTTCAGCGGATCAGATCAGGGAAAAAATGTACTGCATGCATCACTGATGGAATCATTGCATTTCCAGGCAACGGCGTCCCAGGGCAATGCTCCCGGGCGCCGTTGCAGTATTGGCCGTCCGGCGATGAAGCGGCCGGAATCACGAAAAGCGGGTGCGCTTCCACAGCAGCCAGCCTCCGCCGAACAGGAAGAGCAGCGTGGCGGCGAGCAGCACGCCCATCCACCCGGGATTCATGGCCACCTCCGGTATCTCCACCTGGAAGGCGAGCCATACGAAGAGTCCGATGGCCGCCAGTCCAATCGCATACTCGAACCAGGAGCGGGATGCCGTGTGGGCCTGCGTCTCCTCGCCTCCCATGGCTGACTCCAGCCGGGCCTCGTCCAGGCCGTAGCGGCGGCACTCCCTGCGGACGATCAGCTTCCACGCCTCCTTTTCCGTTTTACCGGCCTCGGCCCTGCTGATGGCGACCGTTGCCCTTGCGGTCATTGAAAGGGAACCTAACG
>CALMJO010000206.1 GCA_937864375.1 uncultured Spirochaetota bacterium | reverse complement strand
CTCGGAGATGTGTATAAGAGACAGCTTTGAGCTCGGCCTTGACGCCCTGCGCGGATTCAGCCCCGCCTTTGGCGATGACATACTCGATGTGCTGAATCCCGTGACCTCCCCCGAGCGCAAGCTCTCGAGGGGCAGCACCGCACGGCCGGAGGTGGAAAAGCAGCTGCGCACCATCCGCGAGCGGCTGGCGGCGGTCTACCATGACTGACACGGTCACCGGCCTGGGAATAGAGCACCCGGCGACCATCGCCGTGCGGCTCATTGCCGCGATGCTCGCGGGTTTCATGGTCGGCATCGAGCGCGAGCAGCATGTCCAGCCAGCGGGATTGCGGACGCACATGGTGCTCGCGATGGGCTCCTGCCTGATCATGCTCGTTTCCATTTATCTTCCGCTGGACTTTCTGCAGATGTGTCCCGGCTCGGACCCGGGGCGCCTCGCCGCGCAGGTGATCAGCGGGATAGGCTTCCTGGGAGCGGGGGCCATATTCAGGTTCGGGTTCACCGTGCGCGGTCTCACGACCGCGGCGTCCATCTGGACCATTTCCGGCATAGGGCTAGCCCTGGGAGCGGGGATGTATTTCCTGGGGATGCTTGCGACCGTGTTTCTTGTCGTCATCCTGCAGGTGTTTGACAGGATCGAGGAGCGCTTCTTCGAGCGCAAGGGCGTGCGCATCCTGACCGTGGTCATCAATTCGAGGCTCCTGAGCCCCAAGCAGGTGATCGAGATCGTGAAGAAGTTCGACATCGCGATCCGGAGCACCTCGGTCACCGAGGACGTGGAAGCGGGGACGACTCAGATCGTCCTGAACTGCAGAATTGACGAGGACTTCAGCATACGCCTGCTCTTCGAGGCGGTTAAGGGGCTTGGGAACATCAAGACGATCCGGATCGAGTAGGGCGGTGAATGGCGATGTATTATTTTGAGTTGCTCAAGGCCTTTCATGAGAACAGGATAGAGTACCTGATCGTCGGCGGACTTGCCGTGAACCTTCACGGCGTGCCGAGGGTCACGCAGGACATAGATATCGTCATCGCGATGGACGAGGGGAACATCCTGAAAGTGAACGGCGTGATGCGCTCGCTCGCTTACGTTCCCCGCCTACCGGTTAATCCGGACGATCTCGCGAATGAGTCCGTGAGGGAAGAGTGGATGTGCCGGAGAAACATGAAGGCGTTCAGTTTTTATCATTCGAAACAGAACTACCGGGTGGTCGATATTATATTGCTGTATAATGCAGATTATGATTCCCTGAAAAAAAACAGGGTGATAAAAAATGCGGGGGAGGTCGAGATTAACGTAGTCGGGATCGACGACCTGATCAATATGAAATCTTTCAGCGGGCGGGAGCAGGACCTCAGTGACATACGATTACTGCAAAAAGTAAAACAGTTCATGGAAGCGGATGGTCGCAATGGGAAGTAAAGGCTACTCTTATACGGTCGAGGACGAAAAGCTGCGCGAGTACATGAGGCTTTCAACGGAAGAGAAGCTGAGGTGGCTGGATGAGATTACCACGCTCACCGAACTGACCCTTACGGAGGAAGAAAAGAAATTCAGAGAATTGCTGCGCGCAGGGAGTGTGTAGGCAGGACACATGAATACCGGTCAAATGAATCTATTAAAAACAATTGAACTTATCGGCCTCAGCAAGCGATTGTGGATTGCTGCACGGGCGGGAAAGTCATTCAAAGGGGCCGATGAGGCTGAAAAGGAATTCTGGCATCATATGGTACTGTTGAAAATGAAACGCGCCGAAGACTATGAACGGAAGATTGAGTCCTAGAATGGAACTCCAGGACCTGCTGATTGCATGCTGTAAATCATTCGAAGCTACCGGCCTGAGTTTCGCCCTCGCCGGGGGATTCGCATATGGAATACACGTGGAACCGAGGGCGACCATGGATATCGATTTCTGCGTAGTTTCCGGCCATGAGGCTGAGGGCGTCTCCCGCGCCCTGCATGAGGTTTTCGAAAAAGTAATCCCGCATAAAAAACCGATGATTTTCGGACAGGTTTCTCTCTATCGATACGTGGGGCTGCGGGGAGGTTCGGAATTTGTGGTTGATCTGTTGGAGCCCCATAATGCAGCATATTCGGAGAGCATTATCGACCGGAAAAACATGATCGGATTCGGTGAATACTCGATCCCGGTAATTTCGATTGAAGATCTTTACATACTCAAAAAGCTATCCAGCAGAAAAAGGGATGCCGTCGATTGTGAAATGATCGAAGAGTCATTTCCGTCCCTGATAAATGACGAATACATAAAGACATGGTTCAAAAAACTCGTTCGGCCGGGTGAGTAAAATCAATACCCCGCAATCATCCGCGCGACCTCGTAGTCGAACGCCGTGGTGATCTTGATGTTACGGTAATCCCCCTCCACCATCTTCACCTTTACGCCCGACTCCATCACCAGTCTCACATCGTCGCTCGCGTCGAAGACGCCCGCCGCGCGCGCTCTCTCGTGGGCGTCGCGAATGACCGCGTAACGAAAACCCTGCGGCGTCTGCGCGGCGAAGAGCCGTTCACGGGGCGGGATGGCGATCACGAACCCGTCGATCCCCTCCGTGACGGTGTCGGTCGCCTTAACATAGGTGGCGGCAGCGCCGTGGGCGCGCGTCGCCTCGATGCAGTCCAGGATGGCTCGGGAAGAAACAAACGGCCTGGCCGCGTCGTGAAAGAGAAGTATGTCGTCGACGGCGAAGGGAAGGGCCCCAAGCGCGTTGTACACCGAGCCCTGGCGCGTTTCGCCTCCGGACACGATGTCGCGGACGAGACCGGCCCCGTACAGTCCGGCGATCGATTCCATCCGCCCCCGCTCATCCTCGGGGCACACGAGAAGCATTCCGGAAATCCCGGTCGCTCCGGCGCACGCGCGCATGGACCACGCGATGACGGGCGCGCCGGCAAGGTCCAGGAACTGCTTGGGCGTGTCCTGACCCATGCGCCTGCCGCGGCCGCCGGCGAGGATGATAAAATAGGTGGATGGCATAGTCGGGAATACCGCTTTGTTCTGGTTTGTGCTTCCATGAAGTAGTTTATTCAAGGAGGCGCCGGACGTCAATTATCTAATGCAGTCGGGTATCTAAAATGTATTTCCACCGGGACGCGTTTCTTGCAATGCTATTGAATGATATTCGACTGTTTCGGGACATTGAGTAGTTGCTGTCGATTAATTCACCATAAAATAAATTTTTCTTGCCCTTCCATTTTCGAGTACTATCGTTATTCAGCATAAAGAACTGGATATGCTCGATTTAAAGGTATTCGGGCCGACTCGGACACAATAATTCCGACAGGCAAGCATTAAGGAGAGTATTGTAATGCGCGAGGTGCACATCCGGACAGCGCCGCGCGGGCAATACGAAACAAGGTAGATCAATGAAGAAACGCGCTTTAATCACCGGCATCAGAGGGCAGGACGGGGCCTACCTCGCTCGCCTGCTATTAGACAAGGGATACGAGGTCTATGGCGCCGACCGGCGTAGCGGGGATTCGACCTTCTGGCGCCTCGCGGAGCTTGGCGTCAAGGAGCGCGTGAAGATCCTCTACATGGACATGCTCGAGCTCACCAACATCATGCGGGTGATCGAGCGGGCGGCGCCCGACGAGGTATACAACCTCGCGGCGCAGAGCTTCGTCGCCACCTCCTTCGAACAGCCCATACTGACGAGCGACGTCAATGCGCTTGGAGTCCTGCGCCTCCTGGAGGCGATCCGGCTCGTCAAGCCCGATGCGCGTTTCTACCAGGCGTCCACCAGCGAGATGTTCGGCAAGGTCCGCGAGACTCCGCAGAACGAGGACACGCCCTTCCACCCGCGCAGTCCATACGGGGTGTCCAAGCTCTACGCGCATTGGATCACGGTGAACTACCGCGAGGCGTACGGCCTGCATGCGAGTTCCGGAATTCTTTTCAACCACGAGAGCCCGCTCAGGGGGCATGAGTTCGTCACCAGGAAGATCACGACAGGCGTCGCCGCGATTCAGCGAGGGCTCCAGGAAAAGATCGTGCTCGGCAACATGGACGCGAAGAGGGACTGGGGATTCGCGGGCGATTACGTAGACGGCATGTGGAGGATGCTCCAGATGGACGCGCCCGGGGATTACGTGCTCGCCACGGGAGAAACGCACTCGATCAGGGAGTTTGCCGAAGCGGCGTTCCTTGCGGCGGGGATGGAGGTCCGGTGGGAGGGGGAGCGGGAGGAAACCCGGGGACTGGATGCGCGGACAGGCAGGACGCTTGTGGAGGTCTCCTCCGAGTTTTACCGCCCGGCGGAGGTGGATGTGCTTATGGGAGATCCGCGCAGGGCGGGCGAGATACTCGGCTGGTTCGCATCCACGAAATTCGGCGAACTCGTGCACATGATGGTGGAGCATGATCGGAATGCCATGGATGAAACAGCGAAAAAGAAAGAAAGGTGATTATAAGCGCCTAATGGACTCCATGATGCACGCGACCGCACCCCGTGTACCCGAATCCGCCGACGAGATCATCCGCGAGAGGAAAAAGAGGATCCTCTCCGTGAAGTCCCTCGCGCTCTTCTGCCTTTCGGCGTTCCTGGTGTACTTCCTGCTCAATCGCCTCGACATCGCCCGGACGATCGAGGCATTCCGGGGTGCCAGCTTTTCCCTGCTGGGTCTTTCCAGCCTCCTCTATGCCCTGTCGAACCTGTTCAGGTCCATCCGGTTCGGCGTGCTGCTCGGGGATGCGCGCGTAGGAGGCATGGACCTCTTCGCGATCACAGGCTACCATAACTTCTTCAACCAGGTTCTTCCTGCGCGCACCGGCGAGCTCACCTTCGTCTATTACCTGAAGCGGATCGGAGGGGTGGATATCTCCAAAGGGCTGCACGCTCTCCTCGTCGCGCGCGTATTCGATTTCATCATCGTCGCAGCGTTCTTCGTATGTTCCATCATCATCCACTACGGCTGGCGGACCTCAATGCTCCTGGCGGGGACAGGAATATTCTTTTTCATCGTCTCTATCGTTTCGCTCTTTTACTTGAAATGGATCGTAATCGCGTCGCGCGTCGTGTTCGAGCGCGCGATGCGCCTGGTCCGCCTCCGGGAGAAGCCGCTCGTGAAGAATGTCCTTTCAAAGGTCGCCGAGGTCGAAGACGAGTTTGCCGGCTTCGATACCCGCCGCTTCATCCCGGCCCTCGCCTTCACGAGCCTGCTGGTATGGAGCGCGCTCTACCTGTTTTCGTACGTCACCATCAACGCCTTTGGCGTGGACATGAACTTCATGCAGTCGGTCGCGGGCGCGACAGGCGCGGTTCTCGTCAACGTGCTGCCCATCAACAGCTTTGGGAGCTTCGGGACGCTCGAGGCGGGGTGGACGGGCGGGTTCGTGCTCGTGGGAATGAGCGAGCAGGACGCGATCACGACGGGCCTGGCGAGCCACATCCTCAACATCGCCGCTGCGGCCGCAATCGCACTCGTGTGCGCTGCCGCACTAAGGCTGCGCAGGAAGCCTTGAGGGCGGGCCGGGACGCGCGGATTTTCCTTGACCTGACAAGGCGCGCGACGTCACCATAACCGGAACACTATCCCAACGCCGTGAAGTTGACCGGAGGACGCATGATTTCGAAAAAGGCGCAGGAAGTTACGCCCTTCATCGTCATGGACGTGATGGCGCGGGCCGAGGAGCTCCAAAAAAGCGGCGAGCACGTCATCCACCTCGAGGTGGGCGAGCCCGACTTCGAAACCCCCGCCGTGATACGCGAGGCGGCCATCGAGGCCATACGCTCGGGGAAGACGCATTACACTCATGCCATGGGGCTCCTGGAGCTTCGCGAGGCGATCTGCGACCATTACCGCGACGAGTATGGTGTTGCGATCACCCCGGACCAGGTGCTCGTCACCTCGGGGACATCGCCGGCGTTCCTGTTCATGATGCTTTCGATCCTGGAGCCGGGCGACGAGGTGATCACCTCGAACCCCCGTTACGCGTGCTACCCAAACTTCATCCACTCGGTGGGCGGGAAGATCGTCGAGGTGCGCACCTTCCCGGAGGAGGGCTTCCAGTACCGGCCCGACGAGATCAGGAAGGCGCTCACCCCGCGCACGCGCGGCATAATCGTGAACTCGCCCTGCAACCCTACCGGCATCGTGATGACCAGTAAAAATCTGGAGGACATCGCGGGATTCGGGGACCAGTACGTAATTTCGGACGAGATATACCACGGGCTCACCTACGGGGGACGCGCGCGCTCCATCCTCGAATTCACTGACAGGGCCTTCGTGGTGAACGGCTTCTCCAAGCTCTTCGCGATGACGGGATGGAGGCTCGGGTATCTCATCTTCCCGCGCGAATTTTCGGGGGTGATGCAGCGCATCCACCAGAATTTCATGATTTCCGCGAACAGCTTCGTACAGTGGGCGTGCATCGCGGCCTACCGGCAGGCTGTCCCCGAGGTCCGCACGATGATCGACACCTACGACGAGCGGCGCCGCTACATGATCACGCGCCTCAGGGAGATCGGGTTCAGGATCCACGTTGAGCCCACCGGCGCGTTCTACGTGTTCGCCGACGGGCGCCACATGTTCCAGGACTCGTACAAGACGGCCTTCAGCATAGTCGAGAAGGCGAAGGTGGGCGTGACGCCGGGGATCGACTTTGGATCGGGCGGCGAGGGCTTCCTGCGCTTTTCCTACGCGAACTCGCTCGAAAACATCAGGGAGGGGCTCGACCGCGTGGAGCGGTACTTTAAAGGCTGACGATACCTTCCCGTGCGGGCGCCTTTCAAGGGAGATGATGAGATAAAGGATTAACGGCGATGGAAGAGATAAAGAATTTTGGTGACCTTCCAGTGAATCACCGCTGTTTACGACATTCGAAAATCCTGTTGGGCATCGACATCCAGAAGAATTCCTAAATCCAAATGCGGGTTCGGTTTGACGGGAAGACAATCCAATCCTTTATCCCCCCATCTTATCCATCTCCCTATCTCCCTTTCTTCCACGCTGTTGCCGTTTCTCCTCAGAAGAATCGCTTCAACTCGTCGGGCTTCGCCTTTCCCTCCATGACCTTCTGCGCCACCTTGACGGCCTCGGGGTCGCCCAAAACGATGGCGCCTAGAGGGTTACTCAGGTCGACGCAGAGCTTGCGGTAGCTTTCCGCCCCCTCGGACACCAGGATCTCGCATTCCCTCGCGTTGAAGTCCCCGGCCGAAAAGAGGTCTATTCCCGTGATTTTCAGTACATTCGCCATCACGGTGCCCTCGTACGCGGTCTCGATTCCCGCCATGTTGAGTCCCGCGATGCGTCCCTGCTCGCGCGCCGCGGGCCAGATCCCGTACACCCGTCCCCTGTGCTCCACGGGGTCTCCCGCGGCAAAGACGTCGGGGGCCGACGTGGCAAGGTGGTCGTCCACGATGATGCCGGTCGCGGTCGCGAGCCCCGCGGCCTTCGCGAGATCTATACTGCAGCGTATGCCCGCGGAGACCAGCACCATTCCCGCCGGGATTGTTTTCCCTGACTTGAGCACCAGCCGGCCCACGCGCCCGTCGCCCTCGATTGAGTCCACGCTGTCCCCAAGTACGAACGAGAGCCCCTTGGACTCGAGCATCGTCAGGAGAATACGTCCCCCGGCCTGGTCGAGTTGGCGCGGGAGCAGCCACTGGAAGAACTCGATCACCGTGACCTTCTTGCCCAGCCGCGAGAGGCTGTGCGCGGACTCCAGGCCCAGGAGCCCCCCGCCGATCACGGCGACGTGCTCCACGCCCTTTGCGTAGTCGAGCATGCGGTCGGCGTCGTTGATTCCTCGAAGCGTGAACACGCCGGGAAGCTCGCTCCCCTTCACATGAGG
>CALMJO010000205.1 GCA_937864375.1 uncultured Spirochaetota bacterium | reverse complement strand
AACCACCACGACGAGGCCTTCGCGAAGGTCGACTGCAACGTGCTGCACACGAAGGACGAGCTCCTCGACTACGCGGCCGCGTGCAAAAAGTACGGGGTGCGGCCCGAGTTCGAGGTGTGGCACACGGGCTCCATCTGGAACCTGAATTATCTCATTGAAAAGGGAGCTCTCGAACAGCCTTACATAACCACGCTCTTCTTTGGCTGGCCGGGCGGCACGTGGTCGCCTCCCACGGTGGAGGAATACCTGTACCGGAAACGCTACATGCCCGCGGGGAGCGCCATGACCGTGAGCATCATGCACGAGGACCAGATGAAGATCCTGGTCGCGGCAGTCTCGCACGGCGACAACGTGCGCGTGGGCACCGAGGACCTCCCGTACGACCGGCAGGGGAAGATCGTTCCCACCCACGAGCTCGTGGAGGAGATCGCCCTTATCTCGCGCAGGCTCGGCAGGCCCGTCGCGACGCCCGCCGAGGCGAGGAAGATTTTGAACATCGCGCCCCGCTGAAGGCGCATGACCGGATGGAGGATCTAATGACACGGAAGAAGACAGCAATCATTACCGGGGCGGCGAACGGCATAGGCGAGGCGGCCGCGAAGCTTTTCGCGGAGAAGGGCTACGCGGTCGCGATCATGGACGTCGTCGAGAAGGTGTTCGATGTACAGAAGGAAATCATTTCTTCCGGCGGGGAGTGCCTCGCCCGGCGCGGCGACGTCACGAACGAGTCCGAGGTAAAGTCCCGTGTAGAGGAGGTCGCGGCCACATGGGGACGCATCGACGTCCTGAACGCCAACGCGGGCATCGTAATCGTGAAGCCCCTGGACGAAACCGACTGGAGCGACTTCCGCCGCGTGACCGACGTGAACCTGGGCGGCATCTTCCTGTTCTGCAAGCACGTGCTGCCGGTCATGAAGAAGCAGAAGAGCGGCGCCATCGTCACCATGGGCTCCGTGTCCGGTCACGTGGGACAGACCGACCACGCCATCTACGGCGCGACCAAGGGGGCGGTGATCGCCTTCACGCGCGCGGTGGCCTGGGAGGTCGCGCCCTGGGGCATCCGGGTCAACTCCGTGAGCCCCGGCTCCGTGGACACGCCCATGCTGCGCGGCGACATCGCGCTGGAATCGAAGCGGACCGGAAAGCCCTTCGACGAAGTGAAAAAGATCCGCGAGGCCGAGCAGGCCTTCAACCGCTGGGCCGATCCCGTCGAGATCGCCCGGTCAATCTATTTCCTCGCGGGCGACGACGCGTCCTTCATCACGGGAAGCGATCTCCTCGTGGACTGCGGCTGGGTGGCAAAGTAGCATGACCGGGAAAAAGCCGCAGATAAGCTTTGGCGAGATGGAACGCGCGGGGCTGTCAGAAAAGATCGCGAACCGGCTGCTCACGCTCATCCGTGAGAAGCAGCTGCGTCCAGGGGACAGGCTTCCCCCCGAGCGCGAGCTCGCGCTCATGATGAAGGTGAGCCGTCCCTCGCTCAGGGAGGCCCTCAGGGCGCTGCAGCTCATGAACATCATCGAGAACAGGCAGGGCTCCGGGAATTACGTCACCTCCCTGGAGCCTTCCCGGCTGGTGGAACACCTTGACATAGTCTTCGCGCTGGACGATTCCACCTACCACGACCTCTTCCAGGCACGGCGCATCCTCGAGACGGGAATCGCGGAAACGGCGGCGTTGCACATCACCGACGACGAGGTGGCGCTTATGGAAAAAAGCGTCGAGCGCGCGGGAGAGCTGATCGGCGATCCCGACGCCTTTCTTGAGGCCGACATGGAGCTGCATACCATGATCGTGAATGCGGCCAGGAACCGGATCCTTCCCGCCTTCATGCAAACCATCAACAAGATCAGCATCCTCAGCCGCAGGCGCACCGGCGAGGACATCGAGGTGCGCCGCCGCACCGTGAAGCACCACCGGGAGATTGTCGCCGCGCTTAAAGAGCGCGATCCGCAGAAGGCCGGGCGCGCCATGATGCGGCACCTGGGACACGTGGAGAAAAAAATGAAGGACATCACCGCGCCCGGAAAGAAAAGGAGGTGAGCATGGATGAACGGTACTTCGTGACCGGGGCCACGGGCTGCATTGGCGCCTGGGTAGTCAAGCGCCTCACCGAGGAGGGCGTCCCGGTGTGCGCCTCCGTGCGCGGACCGGCGCGGCACCGCCTGGAGCTCATCATGGAGCCGGACGTGATCACGCGCATCGAATTTCGCACGGGCGACATCGCCGACCTCGTATTCCTGGAAAAAACCATCCGCGATTTTGGCGCGAACAGGATCATCCACCTGGCAGCGATGCAGCTTCCCTTCTGCAAGGCTGACCCCGCGGGAGGCGCGATCGCCAACGTGCTGGGCACCGTCAACGTGTTCGAGGCGGCGAAGCGAGCCGGCTTAAAAAGCGTCGTCTATTCCAGCAGCACCGCGGTGTACGGGCCTCCGGGGGAATATCCCACCGGGCCGCTCGCGCATGACGCAGCGCTCCTGCCCCGCTCGCATTACGGCGTGTACAAGACGGCCAACGAGCAGGACGCGCGGGTGTACTGGAGGGACGACGGCATCTCGAGCGTGGGACTGCGCCCCTACGTGGTGTACGGGCCGGGCCGCGACCAGGGCATGACGTCCACGCCCACGAAGGCGATGATGGCGGCGGTCCTGGGAAGGCCCTGGCGCATCTCCTACGGGGGCCGCTTCGCCTTCCAGTTCGCCGACGACGCGGCCAAGTGCTTCATCGACGCGTCCAGGATTTCGTATAACGGGGCAGAGTGCTTCAACATCGGGGGGAGCTCGGTGGACATGCCCCGGGTGATCGCCGCGATCGAGGCGGCGTGCCCGGAGGCGAAGGGAACCATAAGCTTCGACGACGTCCCGCTTCCCTTCCCGGCAGTGGTGGACAACTCCGCGATGGTCGCGCTCACGGGCCCGTACCGCGAGACGCCCCTCGCCCGGGGAGTGGCGCAGAGCATCGAATTTTTCCGGAAGGCGCATTCGGAGGGCCGGCTGGCGCTAGAGGCCTGAAAAACACGCAGCACGCCCTGGTCCGGCGCGGGCAGGGAATTGGTTGACCGGGCTCAACGCCTGAGGCTATAATAAAAAGAGAGAGGGCCAACATGAACAACGGGAAGCGGGAAGCAGCGGGAACGGCGGCGGGCAAAGCACTTGAGGCCCTGGGCACCTGGATGAAGATCGGCTACGGCGCCGGGGACTTCGCCGCGAACATCACCTTCCAGACCGTCACGCTCTTCCTCATGTATTTCTACACCGACGTGTTCATACTGGGCGCCTCCACCGCCGGCATGATCTTCTTCATCGCCAAGATCTGGAACGCCGCCTGCGATCCCACGATGGGCTACATCGCCGACCGCACCCGCACCCGCTGGGGGCGCAACCGGCCCTTCCTCCTCTTTGGCGCCCTTCCGCTGGGCATCGCCTTCTTCCTGCTCTTCTCGGGCCCCGATCTTTCGCCAGACGGAAGGATCGCCTGGGCGCTCTTCACGTTCCTGCTCTTTTCAGCCGCCTACTCGGTGATCAACATACCCTACGGCGCGCTCACGGCCAACCTCACGATGGACACCACCGAGCGCTCCTCGCTCACGGGCTTCCGCATGGCATTCGCCATCTTCGGGAGCCTCTTCGCGGCCGGCGCGGCAAAGCCCCTCGTCGCGCTATTCCAGGACGAGCTCACCGGCTTCCGAATGACGGGACTCATCTTCGGGGCGGTGTGCGTCGCGGTGAACCTCGTCACCTTCGCGAGCGTCCGCGAGCGCGTGGCCCCGCCGCGGGAGGCGCACATGTCCTTCCGCGAGGACCTGGCCATGGTCAGGCGGAACAGGCCCTTCATCCTGCTCACCATTTCCACCATCATCCAGATGATCGCCATCAACCTCCTGGCCATCATGGTCAACTATTACTTCAAGTACAACCTCGACGCCGCGGACCTTATCCCCGTCGCCTTCCTGTGCCTCTTCGCGACGGCGATGGTCGCGATGCCGCTGTGGGTCTTCCTCTCCTCGCGCTGGGGAAAGAAGAAGGTGCTCATGACCGGAACGGGATTCCTCGCGCTCATGCTCCTGGGGCTCCTCGCGGTTCCCAGGGGCGCGACCGGGTTGGTGCTCGCGATCTTCGTGGGCGCCGGCGTGGGGCTCGCGAGCCTGTACCTCTGCCCCTGGTCCATGATCCCCGACACCGTGGAGTACTCGCAGTGGAAGACGGGCATGAGGCGCGAGGGCATCCTCTACGGCTTTTTCAATTTCGCATTCAAGTTCGCGGCGGCGTTCTCCGGGATGATCACGGGCTTTGGCCTGGACATAATCGGCTACCAGCAGAACACGGCCCAGCAGGAAGGCACGCTCTCGGGGATCCTCATGCTCATGACGATCGTCCCCGTGTTCTTTATCGCCGCCGGCATCGTGATCATCGGGTTTTACCCCATCGACGCGGCCATGCACCGGAAGATGGTGAGCGAGATCGACGCGCGCTAGGAGTGCCGCGTCAATGCTTTATATCGCATAACGGTATTTCGCGGCGGCGTTAACTTCAGTGAACCACGCACCGCCTGAAGGCGGTGGCTTCGTGTCCGGCTAAAGCCGGCT
>CALMJO010000204.1 GCA_937864375.1 uncultured Spirochaetota bacterium | reverse complement strand
AGTATAGCATTTATGAAAATATTCCGTTAATAAGGGATAACAATGTTTGAAAGAATAAAGGCGAGAGGTTTCCAGGTACTCACCCTTCATCATGCGGAAGCGATTCTGGAACACGATATTGCAGCAGCCGTAACGGAACTGGAGGACGTACTGCTCGAGGTTTCCATCCCCGTTGAGGAGCTCGTCCATGGCGGAGGGGGCGAGGGTGAGCTGACTCAGAGGATCAGGCGAGGCCTAGCCGACAAGCACGGTTGGAAGAAGCATATATTCGAGATCAAGAAAACAGTTGATGGAGTTGAGAAGGAATCCATCACACATGAAATAGATCATGTAAAACAATTTCCAGGCGGCACTTTCGCTCTCGAGATCGAATGGAATAATAAAGATCCGTTTTATGACAGGGATCTGGAAAACTTCAAAAGGCTGCACGCGGACGGCGTGATTTCCGTAGGCGCAATCGTGACCCGCGGTACTTCACTTCATGAAGGCATGAAGGACCTGGTCGAAGCATTCGCACGGAAAAAAGGACTGGATACCATAGATAAAGTCGCCGCTTATTATACACCCACCCCGCGACAGAGAGAGCTCATTGAAAGGGCCGCAGCCTCCAAAGGATCGTTCGCGCAAGGCTGGGCGCATGCGTTCGTGAGCGATAAATTCGGTGAAGCGACCACGCATTGGCGAAAGCTGGAGGACAGGGTCCATCGGGGGGTGGGAAACCCATGCCCGTTGCTGCTTATTGGAATCCCCAGGGATGTCGTCGTTATTTGAGATCGAGGAGGCATTTGAATGAGCACCGTGTATCACTTGTCGGAAATAAATGCTTCGGAAGATTTGAGTTTTAAAGCACGCGGTCCCTATGCCACCATTTTAGCCGACCCCCCCTGGCAGTTCCAGAACCGCACCGGCAAAATGGCGCCGGAGCATAGACGCCTTCTGCGCTATCCCACCATGGAATTGAAGGAAATCATGGAGCTTCCGGTCGCGAAGCTGGCCGCGGCAAAATCGCATCTCTATCTCTGGGTTCCCAACGCCCTTTTACAGGAGGGACTCCGGGTCATGGAGGCATGGGGCTTCACCTACAAGACGAACCTGGTGTGGTACAAGGTGCGCAAGGACAACGGCCCGGACGGGCGTGGAGTGGGATTTTATTTTCGAAACGTCACCGAGCTTATCCTGTTCGGTGTGCGGGGGAGCATGCGCACCCTGCAGGCGGGCAGGACCCAGGTAAATCTCCTGTCAACGCGGAAGCGGGAGCATTCGCGCAAGCCCGACGAGTTCTACAATCTCATCGAGTCATGTTCGCCCGGCCCTTATCTTGAATTGTTCGCGCGGTTCAACCGCACGGGATGGGACCAGTGGGGCAACGAGGATGTGGAGGCGAATTCATTCCACGGCGTCGCAAAGCGAAAGGCCCATGCGGATCCTCAAATGCGAATGTTCGAGAGTCCCAGGGGATACGCAGGCAAAAAAAGCCGGTAGAAATTACCGCCCGGTTGAAACAGGGAAATAACCTCCTGAACGCGCTCTCGAAACCTCGTCGGGAGTTCTGTAAATAGCTATATATGGTCCGCCGACATAGTTATGCACGATCAGCATACAAAACTATATACTCTGCGCCTGAAAGCCTAGAAGCAGTACACCGCCCCCATTTTTAACAGCACCGCCCGCGAGCGCAGGATATTGTCGTCCGGGTTCTTCGTGTTCTCGTACGAGTCCGTAAAGGAGCCCTGGAACTGCACGCCTGCCTGGAGGGCGAACCGCTCGCCCAGCCAGTACATGGCGCCCATGCCAAAGTAGACGCCGTACTCGGGATGGCGGTACCCGGATTCCACCTCCCCGTCCGGTCCCAGGAGCGGGGTCGTGTCCTCGTCGTCAACCTTCGCGGTATTCTTCCAGGTGCCCATGGGGAGCCCAAACAAAAAGCCGGCCTCGTAGTACAGGAAAGACACGAAGCCCTTCCATCCCAGGGTGAAGTCCAGGAACTGCACGTTCTTTGTCTCCGTGATCGTCGCGCCGTTGTAGACGTAATCCACGGAGAGGCGCTTGTAGGCGTACTCCGCGCCAAGCTCGATCGCGCCAAAGGAAACGGGCGCCCAGGCGATGGAGCCCCCGCCGGCGTAGGCGTAGTCGTACGCGGGCTTCGCGTCGTAGTTGGTGCTCATTGTGCCTCCGGGCCAGGCGACGCCGCCGGCGCCGTAGAGGCCAAGCATGACGGTGTTCTGGAGGTTGCGGGCCTGCGAGGCCGAGGGAATTGCAAGCATGAGTACGAGTGCGAACAAGGCTGACTTTTTCATGTGGTGACCCCTTTTTGCGATTTATTAATTGCCTGTGGAGCCGGATTATCCCTGCTTACCCATTATTCATTTTTGTAATACCATGAAAGATATAGCGTTTGAGGCGTTTGGATTCCAAGAGAGCAGGTTTCCGGAGACGCCGTCAAATGCTGCGAGGTTGTTCCTGGTCACTCCGTTGATAGCATTAAAACCGCCTCCCACGTAAATATTTCCATCGTGTTCGACTATGGTGCTGACGCTGCTTACCGCCGGATACCAGGAGCGCAGCGCTCCCGAGGAGCGATCGACTGCGGCTATTCCGTTATGGGAAACGCCTCCTATGGTACTGAAACCACCGACCATATAAACCGTGTCGCTGGTGAATGTGCAGTCGGTAACATTGCCGGCACCGCCAAGATCAGGATTAAATGGCAATACCTCGCCGCTCTCAAGATCCACGGCCGCTATCCTGTTTCTCGTTTTTCCGCCAATCAGTGCAAAACCGCCGCCGACATACAGCGTATTCCCGGAAATCCACATCCTGTCGGGTGGCGAGTTCGTTCCGTTTAGGGGATACCACGATTTGAGCGCACCGGTTCTGGCATCGATTGCTGCTATCTGGTTACGTGCTTCGGTGCCATCAAGTAATGTAAACGATCCGCCAAGGTACAGGGTGTTTCCCGCGAGCGTCATCGCGGACACGTAGCCATTAATTGCTATCGGTTGGGGAAGCACGACTCCCGTGTCCCGTCGCACCCGGGTGAGATCGTTCATTGGCTGGCCTTCCAGGTTAAGATATGATCCGCCAATAAATATAAAGTCCTCATTAGCTGCGATTGCCATTATGTTGCCGTCAGTCGTTACAGTCCATAATAGCGTACCCGTTTCAAGAATGCTGGCGGATAATGCACCGGCTCCAACGAAATGATAAACCATATTATCCCGGATTACCGGTAAAAGGTTAGTGGTAAACGTACTGTCGTTGTCCGTAGGCTTGCCGCTCTCAAGGTCCAGTTCCGCGAAGCCAGCCCGGCTGGCGCTCCCCATCGCGGTGAAGCTTCCCCAAACGTAGAGTTTTGGACGTGACACCTCGTCGTACACGTCCGTGAACACCGTGTCGCAGGAGGACGCGAGGGCGGCGGCTGCGAGGAGGAGTGATGTGAAAAGCCTTGTGCATTTCATGGTATGCATCCCGCTCCCTTCAACTTTAAGGCGCTTCCGGCTTGTGAGTGGGTAAATAATGTGCTATAAGATGGTATTATGAA
>CALMJO010000203.1 GCA_937864375.1 uncultured Spirochaetota bacterium | reverse complement strand
GCATAATCCGCTATGGCGATAGTATTGTTTCTTTGTGCCTTCATCATCTGGCTGAATTTCATCCGCGGGTATCCCCGCATCATCCGTACGACCATGCTCTGGGAGCCCCCTGCTCATTCACCCGGCAAGCCCTTGATCGCCGTCATCGAAATGGGCTGTGATGAATCATTTCCCCAGTTGTGGCGCAGCATGGGCTGTTTCATCAATGAGCTCGCGGATGCCAACATAGCGATACTACACTACAGGAATGTCACCCCAGGATCGATTGCGTCCTTGAATCCGGCCGCGGTAATCCTCACCGGGTATCACCAGGAACTTGCGCGCTACAGCCAGGACGAGATGCATGGATTTTTCGAGTTTTTATCGCAGACGGATGTTCCCGTCCTTGGCATTTGCGGCGGCCATCAGTTCATGGGACTCGCCTTTGGCTCGAGCATCGTTGGCATGGGGTTCGAAGAGCGGGGCTATTTTCGGATCTCGATCAGGAGGGAAGACCCCATTTTTGCCGGGATTTCCCGAATGCCGCTCGTATACGACTGGCATTCGCTCAAGCTGGACCGCGTTCCGCCTGGGTTCCTGCTCCTCGGCGACAACGAGCACTGCATTCAGGCGATGCGCCACGAACACAGGCCTCTTTACGGGGTCCAGTTCCATCCGGAGTTCGCGGATCGCGCGTACCCTGACAGCACCCTGATGGTAAAAAACTTTATGGTCCAGGCAGGGATTCCCCTGCGCCGGTCTTCCCCGGAGTAGCAGCATTCCCGGACCACGGACAATTTTCTCCGCCCGCCTTGACCATCTGCCCTCCATTCGCTATTTTTAAATAATTTCTATTCTTAACTATACAAGGGGCTAAGGAAGCATGAATACCCAGAGTATTAAGGAAATCATACAAAAACAGAGGAAATATTTTCTTTCAGGCGAAGCCAGGGACATCGCGTTTCGCATCCGCAGCCTGAAGGCGCTTGAGGGTGCGATCCGCGGCAACGAAGACCGTATAATGGACGCACTCTACAAGGACCTTCACAAATCCGGTTTTGAATCCTACGCAAGCGAGATAGGCATTATTTATCCCGAAATCGATGTCGCAATCCGGCACGTTCGGCGATGGGCCCGCACGGAGCGCGTCTCCACCCCGGTCATCCATTTTCTTTCGAGGAGCTATGTGCATAAGCAGCCATACGGAACGGTCCTCATAATCGGGCCGTGGAACTATCCCTTCCAGCTCACGATCTCTCCGCTCGTGGCCGCGCTCGCCGCGGGAAATACCGCTGTAGTCAAACCGTCGGAGATCTCCCCCCACACCTCGGCGGTCATCGCGGAGATTCTCGGGGAAACCTTTCCCGAACATTATGTTGCCGCGGTAGAAGGAGGAATCGAAGCATCCCAGTCGCTTCTTGCAGAGCGCTTCGACTATATCTTTTTCACGGGCGGCACCGCGGTGGGAAAGGTGGTGATGGAGGCTGCGGCGAAGCACCTGACTCCCGTGACGCTCGAGCTCGGTGGAAAGAGCCCCACGATCGTGGACAGGGACGCGAACCTGACACTGGCCGCGCGCCGCATCGCGTGGGGAAAATTCTTCAACGCGGGACAGACATGCCTGGCGCCCGACTACCTGTTCGTCCACCGGGACGTGAAGGAACGATTCATAACGGTCCTGAAAAGCACCATCGACGCTTTTTACCCGGGCGGCGCGAAAAGCAGTCCCGACTACGCGCGCATCATCAACGCAAGGCATTTTTCAAGGCTTGAGGGGCTCATGGACCGGGGAACGATCCTCCATGGAGGCGAGCGCGATCCCGACACGCTCTTTATTTCTCCCACGCTGATCGGCGACGTATCGCCGGACCATGCAATAATGAAAGAGGAAATATTTGGTCCGCTCTTCCCGGTCATGGAATTCGACAGGCTGGACGAAGTGATCTCCTTTATTAATGAGCGCCCAAGGCCGCTGGCGCTTTATTACTTTTCAGGCAACAGGTCTTCACAGCGGAAAATTCTCAGCGAGACCGTTTCAGGAGGCGGCTGCATCAACGATACCGTCTCCCACGTGGGGAGCACCACGCTTCCCTTTGGCGGGGTGGGGGACAGCGGCATGGGAAGCTATCACGGCAAAGCGGGGTTCGATACCTTTACCCATCGCAAGAGCATCCTGGTGCGATCGAACCTGTTCGACCTGGCTCTCCGCTATCCACCTTACGGCACCAGGCTCAGTCTGCTGAAACGCCTGTTCCGGCTTATCGCCTGAACCCTTGCCGGGGCTGAACATGTTCCAAAAAATGTTTTGACTCCGCGGCGGCAAGGCGTTCATTTAAGGTATTACCTGCACAACGGAGTTTAAATGGCCACAGAAGACATGTACATGGATGACAAGGACATCCAGATAGATTCCCAGCTTTTCGAAAGCGAGCTGATCTCGATCGACCAGGTTCTCCCGAACCAGATCTACCTAATTCCCATACGCTACCGTCCCATTTTCCCCGGCATCGTCACCCCGCTTATTATCTCGGAGGGAAGATTCTCCGACGCGATCGACAAGGTGCTCAATTCGACGCGCACCATAGGACTAGTCCTCCTGAAGGACGACAATATCGAGGACATCGCGCCCCGGGAGCTTTATCTCTACGGGACCGCCGCCAAGATTCTCAAGAAGATCAATCTTCCCGACGGCGGCATAAACGTGCTCATCAACAGCATCAAGCGCTTCACCATTAAAAAAATCATATCGGAAAAACCGCACATCATAGCGGACGTGGAATAC
>CALMJO010000202.1 GCA_937864375.1 uncultured Spirochaetota bacterium | reverse complement strand
GAAAGTGGCAGGTATTTCCCGGAACGGGTGGCAGGTTACGCCGGAATTTCTAATACTTTTCCATTTCGGAAACCTCCGGGCTGTTAATGCGATTATCAGACTTATATTCCTGCGGAGGCGTGTTGTACATTAAGGGAATTCAGATCAGTATCCGTAAAATAGTCCATTTATCTTCATTAATAACGTATTCATTCCGGATACTTCACATTTGCAGGAGAAACGGAATGCTGCGGACAACTATAATTTTAAACCCCCAATCTGTGAGCTTTTTGCCGGGGAAGGGCAGCTTCAAGAAGGAGCTTGCATTCGAGAGCGGGAGCTTTTCCCGGAAAGAAGCAGCAGTTTCCTGGATATTCAACTGAAAATGGAAATCTCGAATCCATGCACCCATGCCGCCCCAAACACCGGCTGCGCCAAGGGGTTTTCCAATATACTCTCTGTCGCACTTTGCACTTCTAAAACAAATTCTAAACCCAAGCCCTGACTGATTCGTTAGCCGAATATTGCACCCGCATCTCAGATTGCTGTAAAAACAAGAAGCAGCATAGCTCTATTAAAGCCGCTCGCTGCTTCTTAGTTTCTTCGTTTAGCATCCTATGCTATATATATATTTCCCTCTGAATGAATGCGCCAATCAAAGTCCTTCGCCCGGATTTAGTAATAAATTGCGATCAGCGAATATTATAGCGCGGATGGGAATATTGACTAATGATTATAGGGGATTCTTCCCGTCAGGCCCCGCTCGCGAGCGATTCCCTGGGGTATCCCTTGCAGACGATGTAAAGGGTGTTTTCGTCCCTGAAACCGCGGTCAATGAGCACGTCTCTCGCGGCGGCCCCGGGAAACCGGGAAAAACAGAGCGATCGGGACAACAGTCAGCTTGACTTTTTTCATAATAACTCCTCTGCGCGCATTGCATTGTAAATAACTCAATAAACGGGCCATCGTCAAGAGCCGGCCGCCATTTCCCGGCCCCGTGAACCGTTTTGTGCTTGATAATCGCGCGGATTCCCCGCTAGGATTTTAAGCACGGGAAGACTGCGACCGCCCATGATGCTCCTGACGATACTAAGCCTCTTCATGCATTTCTCCCCGGCCGCCGTCGAGGACTACCGGCAGGTGTTCGGGCGGGACTACCAGGCCGCCGTGATGTACGTGATCGAGCACCGTGAATGGCTGGTGTCGGGGCTTAAGGGCTACGGGCAGGACCCGGCGGTGCTCGTCCCCGCTGTCTTCCCGGAGCTCGTGCGCTATTCGCTGCTCAGGGACAGGATGGAGACGGGCGGGCTCATGGTCTTCTACGTTAACCTGGGAAGGGACTACGCGAATTTTTCCATAGGGCGCTTCCAGATGAAGCCCGCGTTCGTGGAAAGGCTGGAGAGCGCGGTAACGGAGGCGGGGCAGGGCGCCGACTGGCTCATGTCCATTCCCGCGTACCCGGCAGAGGACGCGCGTGCGGTTCGGAGCGCGCGCGTTTCAAGGCTCCGCAGCGACGAATGGCAGCTAAGGTACCTCGCGTGCTTCTCGCATCTCGTGGGAGCAAGGTTCGGCGCGCGGCTCGCGGAGATGGGGATCGAGGACAGGATCCGGTTCGTGTCGACCGCCTACAACCGGGGGTTCCAGGCGGAATATGGCGAGATCGTTGAGTGGCAGGGGAGGCGCTATTTCCCCCACGGTCCGGGGAGCTGCCTCCCCCAATACAATTACGCTGACATCGCGGTGGATTTTTACCGCCGCAGCTGGAAAGAAATGATGGAGGACTGACATGGCGAAGACGGCGTACCTTTTCGACCCGGTCTACATGGAGCACCGAACCGAGTGGGGCCATCCCGAGCGGCCCGAGCGCCTCGCGGCTATCGACGAGCTTTTGCGCAAGCAGCCGTACTTCACGGAGCTGGTGCGCGTGGAAAAAATGATCCCGGACATCAAGTACATCGAGATGATCCACGACCCCGACTACATCGCGCGCGCGAAGCGCGAGATCGAGGGCGGCGATTCCTACTTCGACTCCATGGACACATCGGTGTGCGCGCGCTCGTACGAGGTCGCGCTCTACGCCGTGGGAGGCTGCCTTAACATGTGCGACTGCATCATGAAGGGCCGGGCGCGGTACGGGTTCTGCGCGGTGCGCCCCCCCGGCCATCACGCCGAGCGGAACTACGCGGCGGGATTCTGCATCTTCAACAACGTGGCGATCAGCGCGCGCTACGTCCAGGAAAAGTACGGCATCGAGCGGGTCGCGATCGTCGACTGGGACGTGCACCACGGCAACGGCACCCAGCACTCCTTCGAGGGGGACGAGTCCATATACTACATGAGCCTCCACCAGTACCCGTATTATCCGGGGACCGGGTCGGACTCGGAGAAGGGATTCGGGAGCGGGAAGGGATACACGCTCAATCTTCCCATGCGCATGGGCAGCGGCGACGAGGAGTACATCCAGGCCTTCGAGGATTTCATAATCCCTGAGCTCGAGCAGTTCGAGCCGCAAATCATCTTCATTTCCGCGGGATTCGACGCCCACGCCAACGACCCGCTTTCCGCGATCGACCTGGGCAGCGATACCTTTTACAAGTTCACGAAGCTCCTGCAAGACGTGGCCAGGAGCTACGCGGACAACAGGATCATCGCGGTGCTGGAGGGCGGGTACGACCTCGAGGCGCTCGCGGACAGCGTCGAGCGCGTCATTCAGGCCTTCGTGGAGGAATAGCGATTAAAAAGCCGCATGCACTCTTCGTGTATGCGGCTTTTGCGTCCAGCGTGTAAGTTTTGCATGACGACGGGACGTCATCCAGAAAGCACGAAAATGTGAACTATCATTCTTCTCATGAACCGCGAATGAACACCAGTAAACACGAATAAGGTATTCGTGTCGGTTCGTGTCCATTGGCGGTAATAGTGACATCACGCATACCAATTCCTTTCCATCTCTTCAATCGCCTTTGCCTTTTTCTCCTCATCTCCCACGCTGTTGTCGTATGGTATTTTCGCGTAAGAACAATCCGCGTGTTCCCGCACGTCCTAGAAGTGGTCGCACAGGAGCTCGAAGTACGCCTTCTCATGCAGGCACGCGGGGCAGGAGTCGAGTGCCTCGTTTCCCTCGTGGATGTAGCCGCAGTTCCTGCACTTCCACTGCACCTTCGTGTCCTTCTTGAATACCTTGCCGTCCACGATGTTCTTCATGATCTGGAGGTATCTCTTTTCGTGGTGCATCTCCACCTCGGCGATCTTGCGGAACACGGCCGCCACCTCCTTGAAGCCCTCCTCGTCGGCGATGCGCGCGAACTCGGGATAGATCCTGGAGTGCTCCATGTTCTCGCCCTCCGCGGCGGCCTTCAGGTTGTCCACGGTCTTCCCGATCACTCCCGCGGGGTACGCCGCGACGATCTCGACTTCGCCCCCCTCCAGGAACTTGAAAAAGCGCTTCGCGTGCTCCTTCTCGTTGTCCGCCGTCTCCTGGAAGATGGCCGCTATCTGCTCGTAGCCCTCCTTTTTCGCCTGCGAGGCGAAATAGGTGTACCGGTTGCGCGCCTGTGATTCCCCTGCGAACGAGGCCAGCAGGTTTTTCTCCGTCTTTGAGCCCTTGATGCTTTTCATTGTTCCTCCATATTTTTCCTCGAGTGATGGGTGCGTCCAGCCTGCGGATGCATTGCAGGCGTTCCGGCTATTGGCCTAGGCCTTCCATAATCCGTGCAGGTTGCAGAATTCGCGGGCCGTGACGTCCGCGCCCGCAACCTTGAACTCGGCTTCCGGGGCTTCGCCGGGCTTCAGGAACTGCCGGTAGCTTTTCCCCCCGGCAATCACCTGCACCCACTCGATGAAGTGCTTTTCTTCCATGGGGTGCGCCACGCTTCCCACCTTCACCTTCACGCCGTCCGCGGTCTTTTCTATCACCGGAACGTGCTTTTCCTTCGCGGCGTCCGTGGTGTTTTCCACCAGGAGCTTCATGGGCTGACCGCAGCATACCAGCTCTCCGCCGCCCACGTGGACTACCTCCACCATATTGCCGCATACGTCGCATTTGTAGACTTCCAGACGTTCTTTTACCATTGAGTCCTCCAGATACGTTTTAATTTAATCCTTATGCGGACCTGTCCACGGTGATACGGTACGGGACAAAAAGAAACGCTCATACCGTGACAAGACCGCCCGCGCCACAATCGGCATCGCCGCACACGCAGCCGGTGCGGGTAATGCCTTCACGATGGCGGTAACGGTTGAGGCGTCGCTGCATGATGTTATCGTGAATGGATCTGCACGCGCCGGATTGTGCCCGGGACCCGGAGACGCGCTCCACCCGGTCAGTCAATCGGGTCAAAAGAGTCTTTTTCCACACCGCAAACCGGGCACACCCAGTCGGCGGGAAGGTCTTCGAACTTGGTTCCCGCCTTGATGCCGTTGTCGGGATCGCCTTCGGCGGGATCATATACGTAGCCGCATACGCTGCATTTGTACTTCTTCATCCGCTCCTCCGTTGATTAAATATAGTGTCTGTCTCTTATACACATCTGACGCTGCCGACGAATAGAGAGGTG
>CALMJO010000201.1 GCA_937864375.1 uncultured Spirochaetota bacterium | reverse complement strand
ATAAGAGACAGCCGCCGTTGCCTTCGCGATCGTTCATGTGCGTGAGCCGTCCCTGCAAAAATTATGATCAGACCCGGATCATGGGGTCGGTGAGCTTCTGGTGCTCCTCGAGCGCATAGCGGTCGGTCATTCCCGCTATGTAGTCCGATATCGTCTGCTCAAGTCCGTCGGACGGTATGCGCGCCCGATAGCTTTCGGAAAGGGCGCTCGGGTTTTCGTGGTAGATGCCAAAGAGGTCCCTGATGACGCGCTGTGCCTTGATGCCCATGCGCACGACGCGGTAATGCCGGTAAAGGTTCTTCATTAAAAATTCCATGAGCTCCCGGCTCGCCGCAAGGACCGCGGGACTGAATCCCACAGCGGGGCGCGGCGCGCTGCGCACGTCGGCATAGCGTTCGATCGAGAGATCCCTTATGTTCATCGTAGTCTGGGCGATGAGGTCCGACACGAGCAGGTTTATGATCGCGCGTATCATGGTGTTCACCTGGACCTTTCGGGTTGAGGACGCCCCGTTCTTTATGCCCGCGAAGTCGGCCGCCATGCCCCACAGCGGGAGGCGCTCGACCTCCGCCAGGCTGAGGAGCCTTGACTCAAGGCCGTCGTCGAGGTCATGGTTGTTGTAAGCGATCTCGTCGGCGAAATCAATGATCTGCGCCTCGAGCGAGGGTTTTTCATCCGGCGCGTATTCCGAAATCTCGGGGTGATCGTGGTACGACGAGTGCTTGACGATTCCCTCGCGCGTCTCCCATGTGAGGTTGAGGCCGGGGAACTCGGCGTAGCGCTCCTCGAGCACCTCGACCACGCGCAGGCTCTGCCGGTTGTGCTCGAAGCCGCCGGAGCCCGCCATGAGCTCGTTGAGCGCCCTCTCCCCGGTGTGGCCAAAGGGCGTGTGCCCCAGGTCATGCGCGAGCGCGACCGACTCGGCCAGGTCCTCGTTAAGGCGCAGCGCCCTCGCAATTGAGCGCGCGATCTGCGCGACCTCGATGGTGTGGGTGAGCCGGGTACGGTAGTGGTCTCCCTCGTGGTTGACGAATACCTGCGTCTTGTATTCCAGGCGCCTGAAGGCGCGCGAGTGTATGATGCGCTCGCGGTCGCGCTGGAACTCCGTGCGGTACGGGTGCGGGTTGTCGGCGTGACGGCGCCCGCGCGAGTCGCGCGACTTGGCGGCGAAGGGGGCGAGGTGCGTGTCCTCCATCCCGTGCAGGAAGTTCCGGTGCGTGCAGTCCATGGGCTTCGTCAAGGGTAAGGATATGGTTCACACTACGCACGCGGCGGCGGAATGTGTCCAGCAGAAAATTTTTCCTCCGGGATGTGAAGCTTGGACGGCTTTTCCGCCCGTCGGCGGCACATTTGTTCCTTGCAATTTTTACGCGAAACGGCATACTTGAACGGTACCAGGTCCCGCTCCGCATCATGGGTGTTCACGGTTCGGCCGGGCTCCGCGGAGAGATCGATGAGCGAATACAAAAAGACTATACTCCTCGTCACCGACGATGCGACCGCCGCAGGGTTTTCCGCCCTGCATCGCCTGAGCAATGAATACAGGATCATCCAGGCCACCGACGCCCTGAAGGTGCAGGGCCTTCTCGGGACAAACATCCGGTCGATCGACCTGCTCCTCGTGGACGTAAATCCCCCTCCGGGGACCGACGTCCCGGGCATCGTCCGGGAGGCGAACGAGGCCAACGACATCCCGGTCCTCCTCCTGGCCTCGGAAGCCGACGGGGATGCGCTTGCGGACGCCGGGAACGGTTCCGTCTACGGCTTCGTGCAGAGGGACGCCGGGGCGGCCATGCTCGCAGCCTCGATCGAAAACGCGCTTGCGCTCCACGCCATGCGCCTTGTTCAGCGGGAAAAGAAGGAATTGCTCGCCGAAAGCGAACAGCGTCTCAGCCGGAGCGAGGCGAGGTTCCGACGTTATTTCGAGCTGCCGCTGCTGGGCATGGCGATCACATCGCCCGAGAAGAGATGGATCGAGGTCAACGACACGGCCTGCGCCATGCTCGGGTACTCCAAACAGGAGCTTGCCGGTATGACATGGGCGGATCTAACCCACCCGGAGGATCTCGCGGAAGAACTGGTTCTCTTCAACAGCGTGATCGAGGGCCGCATCGATTCCTACACGGTTGAGAAACGCTTCATCAAAAAACAGGGCGATGTGATCTGGACCATGCTCGCCGTGGGATGCGAGCGGGGGGCCGGCGGCGCGCCCGAATACTTCATCGCGCTACTGCTCGACATCACCGATCGCAAAAGGGCCGAAGAGGCCCTCAGGCAGAGCGAGCTCCGGTTCCGCACCATCGCCGATTTTACATACGACTGGGAATACTGGCAGGCTGCAGACGGAAGCATCGTCTACATGTCGCCGTCATGCGAGACCATATCCGGGTACCGCGCCGGAGAATTCATCGAACGGCCGTCGCTGCTCGACCAGATCGTGCGCCGCGAGGACCGTATCGCCTGGACGGAGCACCAGGCGCGCAGGAAGGAGTCCGACGAGGCCCTCTCGTCAACCTTCAGCATCGCGCACCGGAGCGGGGAGACGCGATGGATCGAGCATGTATGCCGTCCCGTGTACGACGGGGAAAAGGTACTGCGGGGATACCGCGTAAGCAATCGGGACGTATCGGACCGGATGCGCGCGGAGGAATCGCTCAGGCAGTCCAGGGAAATGTTCTACAAAACGTTTCAGTCCAGCCCCGTGTCGCTCATCATCGCGCGGCTCAGCGATGCGCGCTTCATCGAGGTCAATGGCACCTTCGAGAAAAACACCGGCTGGACGCGCGAGGAGGTGATAGGCCGCTCCGCGCTGGAGCTCGGGCTATGGGACGACTCCGAAAACCGCGGGCACATCTGGTACCGCTTTCTCACCGAGGGAAGGGTTAACAACCTGGAGGTACGGTTCCGTGACAGGGCCGGGAAGCTGCGGATCGGGAGCTTTTCGAGCGTGCTCATAGAGTTGAGGAGCGAACCCTGCTTCCTCATCACCTTCGTGGACGTCACCGACCGCGCGCAGGCCGAAGAGGCCCTGAGGCAGTCGCTGCAGGAAAAAGAGCTCCTCATGCGTGAGCTCCAGCATCGCGTCAAGAACAACCTCAACACCATCACGAGCCTGCTTGGCCTCGAGATGGACCTGTCTCTTATACACATCTCCGAGCCCACGAGACCGTACTAGATCT
>CALMJO010000200.1 GCA_937864375.1 uncultured Spirochaetota bacterium | reverse complement strand
AGAAGAAGTACGTTCCCAGGCTCGCGAGCGGGGAATGGATAGGCTGCATGGGCCTCACCGAGCCCGGCGCCGGTTCCGACGCGGCCTCCATGGCGACGACCGCGACGAAGAAGGGCGACCGCTGGATCCTCAACGGCAGCAAGACCTTCATCACCAACGCCCCCGTCTGCAACGTGTGCGTCGTTTACGCGACCATCGACAAGGCGTTGAAGCATAACGGCATCACCGCGTTCATCGTGGAAAACGGCACCAAGGGATTTTCCACCGGCAAGCCCTTCCACAAGATGGGCGTGCGCGCATCCACGACCTCCGAGGTGTTCCTCGAGGACTGCGAGATACCGGAGGAGAACCTCCTGGGCGAGGCGGGGAAGGGATTCATGTACACGCACGAGACGCTCTCCTGGGACCGCAGCGCGCTCCTCGCGCCCTTCGTGGGCTGCATGCAGTTCATGCTCGACCAGTGCGGCCAGTATTCCACGGACCGCGTGCAGTTCGGCAAGCCCATCAAGAGCTTCCAGGCCATCCAGCAGAAGCTCGCCGACATCAAGGTGACCATGGAAGGCGCGCGCATGGCGGTGTACCGCGTGGCGCACGACAAGGACTCGGGAAAGCCCCTCAACCACATGCATACCTCGATCGCGAAGGCGTTCGTGGGCGACTGGGGCATCAAGGCGGCGTCCGAGGCGGTGCAGATCTTTGGCGGGTACGGCTTCATCCACGACTACCCGATCGAGAAGATGCTGCGCGACGCGAAGCTGGCGCAGATTGGCGGCGGCACCTCCGAGGTGCAGCGGTTCATCATTTCCCGACTCATGAGCTTCTAAGGGTGCAAAGGAGAAAGAAACCATGAACTACGATTATACAGACGTGCAGAAATCGGTGCAGGAAAACTTCGCGAATTTCTGCCAGAAGGAGCTCGCGCCGCGCGCGCAGATGCTCGACAAGGCGCACGAGGAAGAGGTGCCCGCGCTCATAAAGGAAAACATCAGGAAGCTCGCGTCCATAGGCTACCTGGGGATGGCGCACGAGGAGAAATACGGCGGAACGGAGCTCGACCTCATCACGCAGGCGATCGCCGGCGAGGAAGTGGCGCGTGCGTGCGCATCCTCGTTTCTCTCCGCGGGCGCAAGCTGCGGGCTTTTTGGCGTGCCCCTGAAGCTCTTTGGCTCCGAGGCGCAGAAGCAGAAGTTCCTGCCAGGCATCATCAGCGGCGACCTCATAGGCGCCTTTGGACTCACGGAGCCAGAGGCGGGGTCCGACGCGGCCTCGATCAAGACGACCGCCGTAAAGAAGGGGAACGAGTGGGTCCTCAACGGCGTCAAGACCTTCATCACCAACGCGACCCTGGCGGACGTGGTGCTCGTCATGGCGTACAACGACAAGGCGGCCGGTCCCGGCGCGGGCGTAACCGCCTTCCTCGTGGAGAAGGGCGCCCCCGGGTTTTCCGTAAGCAAACCCTTCGACAAGCTGGGCTTCCGCGGCTCTCCCACGGCCGAGGTGATTTTACAGGACTGCGTGGTCCCCGACGGCGCGGTTCTGGGTAATGTGGGGCAGGGATTCATCCAGGCCATGCAGACCCTGGAGTTCGGCCGCATCGGCATGGCGACGGTGGCGCTGGGAATCGCGGTCAACGCGATGGAGCTCTCCAACGCCTATTCGAAGGAGCGCAAGACATTCGGCAAGCCCCTCAACCGCTACCAGATGATCTCCTTCAAGCTCGCCGACATGATGATCATGACGGACATCGCACGCATGCTCATCCACAAGGCCGCGTGGGCCAAGGAAGCGAAGAACCCGGAGGCCGCGATTCACGCGTCGTGCGCGAAGCTCTTCGCGAGCGAAACGGCGACCCAGATCGCGAGCATGGCCGTCCAGGTCTTTGGCGGCTACGGCTACATCAAGGAATTCCCCGTGGAGCGGCTGTACCGTGACGCGAAGCTCGGCGAGATAGGCGAGGGCGCGTCGGAGATCCAGCGCATACTCATCGCGAAGAGCATACTCGCGAAATACGCGAAGTAGGAGGAGAGCCATGTCGATCGACACCAAGTTTATTGGCAAGTCATACCCGACAAAGACGTACGACGTGAGTAAGGACAAGATCGCCGAGTTCGCGCACGGGATCAAGAACCCGGACCCGCATTTTGTGGACGAGGAGTTCGCGAAGAAGTCAAAGTACGGGCGCGTGATCGCGCCGCCAACATTCGCCGTCATTTTTGGCGCACAGGTCATTGGGCCCCTGTTTTTCGACGCCGAGCTCAATCTCAACATGTGGATGCTGGTCCATGGAGAGCAGGAGTTTGAGTTCATGGAGGTCGTAAAGGCGGGGGATTCCATCACCACCAGCGGCAGGATCGTGAACATCGTGAACAAGGAAAAGCTCGACGTGATTTCTTACGAAGTTTGCTCAAAAAACCAGCACGGAAAGGACGTCTGCAGGGGATTATATACGTTCGTGGTGAGGAAATAGCTATGAATACGAAAATCGAGAAGGGCGCGACCTACAGCGCCAAAGAAGAAGTGGACAAGTACCGCGCGATCTATTACGCGGGCGCGTCGGGAGATTTCAATCCCATTCACATCGACCCGGAATTCGGGAAGGCTGTGGGCCTTGGCGGCGTGATACTCCAGGGCCTGTGCACCCTCGGGTTCGTCGCCAAGTCGGTCACCGACTGGGCGGGCGATCCGGGCAAGCTCAAGAGGATCAAGTGCCGCTTCGCGGCGCCGGTATTGCTGGGAAACACCGTGAACACCGCGGGAGAGGTCGTCGAGATTAACGGAGCCCGCGCTAAGCTCGCGCTCAAGGTAACCAATCAGGACGGCGTCGAGGTCCTGAAGGGCGTCGAGGCGGAAGTAGAGTAAACGGAAGAACAATAGCGTATTCTCTTTAAAGATGAGCCACAGGCTGCAGGGGCGGGAGCGTATCCCGTCCTTTTTTTTGGTGCGCCCGGCAGGGGGAAGCATTAGCCGAACAGCAAGGGTGTCGCAGGCGACCGCGAATCTGAAGGAAGCTTTAAGCAAAGCGCGGCCCTGACGAACAGAAACCGCATAAAAAGGCAGCCATGTGGGATGAGCGGGCCAAAACACTCAAAGACCAATACTTGTGCGGAACACATGGAATTAGATGCGGCGGGCATACGCGTGAAGGAATGTGCGCACTACCCGGGGAGATCTCGCTGTTTCCCTTGATGGTACGCCGGCCCAGCAGACAATGACTTCATCCAATCAGGCTAACCAACCCGTCTGACCGTTTACTTTCTTCGTTGATTTTTCACACCGTCATATACAATCTGTGAAACGGTCGTGAGCGGTTTGATCCGGGCTTTCGAAAATTGCGCGATTTTTGGGCGTTTGCAAATTTAAAGCCTCCAACCGGGAGCTTTTTGCCGGGGAAGGGCAGCTTTTAAGAAGGAGCTTACTTCCGGGAAGCATTGTTATGCCGGGACGCTTTTGACCTGTCGAGGACGCACATTCCTATGTAATAATTATCTTGCAATTGCACGCATTTTCCCATAACGTAGAGTCTATAATCCGGAATATATCAAAGCACAGAGAGTCCATGGCGGGAGGAAAAATGAAAAAGAAGGCGATGCTGATAATCATCGCAATACTGGCAGTCGCGGGACCGCTCTCCGGCAACGAGGGAAACTGCGTTTCAGGAGATTGCACGAATGGGTTGGGGACTATGTCTTATACCAACGGTAAATCGTATACGGGTGAATTTAAGAACGGGATTCCTCATGGATCGGGAAAAATGGTCTTCACGCAAGGTGGCGTCTACGAGGGGGAATTCAACGAAGGAAAACCTAACGGTCGGGGCACCCTGTTCCTTCCCGGTGGAAACGTCTATGTAGGACAGTTCAAGGATTACCTCATGCACGGCCAGGGGACGTTTACCTACAAGGATGGCAGGAAATACGTGGGTGAATTCAAGGAAAGCAAACGACACGGGCAGGGTATACTGTACAATAGCGACGGATCGATTGATAAACAGGGGCGCTGGGAAGAAGGCGCATATGTCGGCGGGTAACCACTTATTGTCTCATACGGGGAGTAAAACCCTCGACTTCAGTCGAAGACTTTAGT
>CALMJO010000199.1 GCA_937864375.1 uncultured Spirochaetota bacterium | reverse complement strand
GGAGATGTGTATAAGAGACAGGTACATAGCGGTAGGGGCGGGAGTGCTCATGCCGTGGGTGGGAAGCGCGCTCGACGTATTCGTTCAACCCTTCGCCTCCGTCAACCTGGCTCCCCTCTCGTTCGTCATGACCGGTCTCGTCATGGGGTGGGGCCTGTTCCACTACCGGCTTCTGGACCTTGTTCCCGTCGCACGCGCCACGCTCGTTGACAGAATGGCCGACGGCATGCTCGTGGTCGACGCGTCAGGACGGATCGTAGACATGAATCCCGCGTTCGGCCGGATCGTTGGGATTCCGGAATCCGGCGCGGTGGGCAGAAGCGCGGCGGAGGTGCTCTCCCCGTGGCAAAGCATTGTGGAGACCTATGGCGGAGTGAGCGAGGCGCAGGCGGAGATAAAAGTGGGGCGTGAGGAAAGGGAACATGTCTATGATCTCTCCATTTCCTCACTCTCGGGAACGGGGAGGAGCGAGGGAGGAAGGCTCGTGGTGCTGCGGGATATCACCATGCGGGTCCGCGCCGAGCGTGAATTGCGCGCGGCAAATGAGAATCTCTCGCGGAATATCGCGGAAATAAGCGCGCTCAGGGACCGGCTCAAGGAAGAGTCGATCCGCGACCCCCTTACGAGGCTCTACAACAGGCGTTTCCTGGACGAATACATGGACCGGGAGTTCACGCGTGCCGACCGTATCGGGACGCCCGTCAGCGTGGTGATCCTGGATATCGATTTTTTCAAGCGCTACAACGACGAATACGGCCACCTTGCGGGGGATGCGATGCTGGAATCGCTCGGAAATCTCCTCAGTAAGAGCATTCGGGGCGGCGATATGGCCTTCCGCTACGGCGGCGAAGAGTTCGTGCTCGTCTTCACCGCGATGCCGCTCGCCGGAGCCCTGACCCGCACCGACGAACTTCGCATCGCGTTCGACAGCTTCCGCCTGCCTTACGAGGGGCGGGTTTTGCGCGCGAGCCTGTCCGCCGGGATCGCCGTGTACCCGCTTCATGGCGAAACCCGGGATGAAGTGCTCCGCGCCGCCGATGCGGCGCTTTACCGGGCAAAAGTGCAAGGGCGCAACCGGGTCGTGGCTTTCAGTGCAAACCCGGACAGGGAGCTTTGAATCCAGGGAGGCGTCGCCATGAGAAAAACCAGGATAATCTGCACGCTGGGACCCGCGACCGACGACCCGGCGGTCCTCAGGCGCATCTTCGCCACGGGGATGGACGTCGCGAGGATCAATTTTTCCCACGGCACGCACGGGGAGCACCTGACCCGGGTGAACCTTTTCAAGGGACTGCGCGCGGAGCTCGCGCGGTCGGCGGCGCTCCTCCTGGACACGAAGGGGCCCGAGATCCGGCTGAAGAACTTCAGGGGGGGGAAGGCCGCGATCGAAAAGGGCGCGCGCTTCGTCCTGACCACCCGGGAGGTCGAGGGGGACGCGGGGATCGTGAGCGTCACCTACGCGGGGCTTCCCGCGGACCTCGCGAAAGGGAACCGGATCCTCATCGACGACGGCCTGATCGAGCTCAGGGTGACCGGCGTGACCGGCACCGACGTGGAGACCGAGGTGGTGAACGGCGGCGTGCTGTCCGACAAGAAGGGCGTGAACCTCCAGGGCGTGACGGCGCGCCTGGCATTCATGAGCGATGCCGACCGGCGCGACCTCCTGTTCGGCATCGAGCACGATTTTGACTTCGTCGCCGCCTCGTTCGTGAGAAACGCCGACGACGTGAAGCAGATAAAGAGGTTCCTTGAGGAGCACGGCGGCGCGTCCATGAAGGTCATCTCGAAGATCGAAAACAGGGACGGGGTGGACAATATTGACGAGATTATCCGCATGAGCGACGGCGTCATGGTCGCCCGCGGCGACATGGGGGTGGAGATTCCCTTCGAGGAGATCCCGCATTTACAGAAGATGATCATAAAAAAGACCCTTTCGGCAGGGAAACCGGCGATCACCGCGACCCAGATGCTCGACTCCATGATCCGCAATCCCAGGCCCACGCGCGCCGAAATCACCGACGTGGCGAACGCGATCTATGACGGCACGAGCGCGATCATGCTCTCGGGCGAAACCTCGGTGGGGAAATACCCCGAGCTCACCGTCGCCACCATGGACAGGATCGCCCGGAAAACCGAGGAAGAGATCGACTACCGGGGCCTCCTGGAAAACACGCACATCAACGTCTCCCGCAACGTCACCGACGCGGTGAGCTACTCCACCTGCTCGGCGGCGCACTCGCTGGGGGCGGCGGCGATCATCACCATCACCAAGTCGGGACACACGCCGCGCATGGTGTCGCGATACCGGCCGGTCTGCCCCATCATCGCCTCCACGCCGGTGGAGAAGGTCTACCACCAGCTCGCGCTCTCGTGGGGGGTGCTTCCCATGCCGGCGCGCGAGGCGCACACCACGGACGAGATCTTCCAGAACGCGGTGGACGCGGCCTGCGCGGCGGGACTCGTAAGCAACGGCGACCTTCTCATCATCACCGGGGGGATGCCCGTGGGCGTGAGCGGCACGACGAACATGATCAAGATCCACGTGGTGGGCGACGTCCTGGTCGAGGGTAGGAGCCTGAACGGGCTCTCGGCGACCGGGATCGTGTGCGTGATCGCGGCGGACAAGTCGGCGGCGGAGGATTTCAGGGGGGGCGAGATCCTCGTGGTGCGCAGGTCGGACGACGCGATCCTGCACCTCGTGAAAAACGCCGCAGCGGTGATTACCGAGGAGGAGGGGGACGATTCTCCCGTCGCGATCGTCGCGAAGGCGCTGGACATCCCGGTGCTCGTGAACGCGGCCCGGGCCACCTCGATACTCACCAGCGGCATCGCGGTGCGCGTGGACGGGGAG
>CALMJO010000198.1 GCA_937864375.1 uncultured Spirochaetota bacterium | reverse complement strand
CGGCGTTTTCCACGGACGCTCTTCCCGCTCCCGCGCGCGACTACCTGGTCAATTCCGGGGCGACCGGGGCGCTTCCCTGGGAGCGGCTCGCGCAGATGAACCCTCCCGCGTTCGAGCTCCTGCACGGCAGGGGGATCGATCCGCGGCACGCGCCCGTGGAGGTAGCCGTGTGCCACCAGCACATGAACGGCGGGCTCAAGGGCGACGCCTGGTGGGAATCGACGATTGGAAACTTGTTTCCGGTGGGGGAGTGCAGCGGCACACACGGAATTTACCGGCCGGGAGGAAGCGCCCTGAACGCAGGACAGGTGGGGGCGCTGCGCGCCGCGCAGTGCATTGCCCACAGGATGAAAAAAGGCGGCGGGGGGGCCGGATCGCTTCCCGGCGGACTCACGCGCGCCGCAGGCGCGCGGCTTGAATATTTCACGGCGCTCCTTGCGAGCCCGGTGAAGGCTGACCCGCGCGTCCAGGGCGACGCCCTTCGCGACAGGGCCTCCCGGTGTCTTGGAATAGAACGGCGCGCAGTGCGGCTGGAAGCGGCGCTCGCGCAGAACGGGGCGATGTTCGCAGCGCTCGCCGATTCGGGCATCGTAGAGCCGGAGGACCTGCCGGAGCGCCTTCTGTTCGAGGACCTGCTCCTCACGGAACGGGCGATCCTGTGCGCGGCGATCGAAACGAGCCGCGTACTGCGCGGGGGCCGGGGATCGTACATGGCCTGCGACATCGGCACTTTTCTTGAAGGCGTGCGCGCTCACGTTTCGTCGGGAGCGCCGTACCCGGTCGCGGAGGTCGATCTCTCGCTCAACGGGAAGATACTCGAAGTCATGATGCGCGGTTCGGCGGGACCTGTCATGGAATGGGCGGACGCCAGGGGCGTCCCGGACGGCGCGCAATGGTTCGAGCGCGTGTGGGCCGACTACCGCGAGGGGAGGATTTATGAATGAGAAAAGCATCATGCTGCTGTCCGCCGGGCTCGCGCATCCAAGCCTCCTCGCGCGGCACCGGCTGCGACGGATCCTCGCGGGCGTGTCCGGCATCACGGTGACGGAAACCGGCGCGGTGCGCGCGCTCGCACGGCTTCGATTCCCCGAATGCGCGGCGCTCGTGATCTATCTTCACCGGCAGACGATCGGAACCGATTCTCTCACGGCGCTCGACGCATTCGTGCGCGCGGGCGGGGGACTGCTCGCGCTCCATTCCGCGTCGGCGTCATTCAAGCGGGAGGAGGGCTACTTCGACATGCTGGGCGGGAGGTTCGTGGCGCACGGGCCCGTGCATGAATTCACGGTGAGCCGGTGCGAAGGGGACGCGGGCGTGTTCGCGGATTCGCGCCCCTTCACCGTCAGGGACGAGCTCTACCTCCACGAGTTCGACGCGGGAGTGACCGTGCATTTCACCGCGGACTGGAAGGGATGCGCGGAGCCAGTCGCCTGGACGCGCACGCACGGGAAGGGAAGGGTGTGCTACATCTCGCTGGGCCACAGGGCCCCGGTATTTAAAAATACGCGCGTCGCGGAAATGATCATTCAGGGGCTTGCGTGGACGCTCGCGGGAAGGGGAGAGGAAAGGCAGTGAAACACGCGGTCAGGCTGGGCTTCATAGGGTGCGGCGACATCTCGCGCTTCATGGCGATGCTCGCGCGCATCAATCCGTTCGTCACAATAGCCGCGTGCGCGGCGCCCGGAGAGGGGCACGCGTCGGGCTTCGCGAAGCGCCACGGCATCCGGCGCCACTTCACGGACTACCGCGAGATGATCTCCGCGGTCCCCCTTGACGCCGTGTACGTCGCGGTGCCCCACGACCTTCATCATGCAGTGATGCTTCACGCGCTCGAGAGCGGGCTGCACGTCCTGTGCGAAAAGCCCGTGACGCGCACGCTCGACGAGGCCCTCGACGTGTGTGCGCGTGCGCGCGCCGCGGGAAAGAAGGCGGGCGTGAACTACCAGTACCGCTACGACTATGGCTGCCACGCGCTCGCGCGCGCGGCGCGGCGAGGCGCCCTGGGCGAGCTTTACCACGCGCGCTGCGGACTCGCCTGGCACCGCGAGGAGAAATATTTTTCGGACGCACCGTGGCGCGCTTCCGTGGAAACGGCGGGCGGGGGCACGCTCCTCACCCAGGCGAGCCACATCCTGGATATACTCCTCTGGTCGTTCGGTGCGCGTCCCGTCCGCGTGCAGGCCATGACCGCGCACCGGCGCTTCGCCGGCGTGGAGGTGGAGGACCTCGCCATGGGAACGATCGAGATGGTGGACGGAAGCCTCGTCCAGGTATCGAGCTCCATGATCGCGACACCCGGGCAGCCGGTGACGATCGAGCTCTACGGGAGCCGGGGCAGCGCGCTCTACTCCGGTACCGATTACACGTCGCGGCTCGCATTCAGGGGAGCGCGCGTGAGGAAGGAGAGGCCCCCTGTGCGGGGGCTGCATCCCCTTTCGAGGAGCCTGGACGCATTCAGGAGATGGATCACGGGGGGGCCCGAGTATCTCACGCCCGTGGAACAGTCGCTCCCCGTGCTCGCTGTGATCGAGGCAATGTACCGCGCGGCGAAGACGGGCGGGTGTGAGGCCGTGGACGGGCGTTACCTTGAATTCATGAACGGGGAAGGGAAGCGATAACAATCGAAACAGCATGAAGCGGAATAAGGGCGGTAAATAACCGGAGGTGAGCGGATGAAGGACGGAAATGCGGAAAAGCTGAGCCTTGGCACGAAAATCGGGTTCGGGATGGGAGACATCTTTGGTGGGGGCTCGACGGCCTTCATGGGCTTGTATTATCTTTATTTCCTCACCGATATCGTGAAGCTCTCGCCGGCCATGGCGGGAATCGTGGTCCTCATCGCCAAGATCTGGGACGCGGTGAACGATCCGCTCATGGGCGTCATCACCGACAGGACGCGTTCGAGGTTCGGGAGGAGAAGACCCTACCTGCTCGCGGGGATCGTATTCGTGTTCGCGGCGCACGTGTGGCTGTGGTATCCCGTAGACG
>CALMJO010000197.1 GCA_937864375.1 uncultured Spirochaetota bacterium | reverse complement strand
TGGAGCAGGTGAACTCGCGCCGGTCGGAGAGGGTGATCTTGATGGACTTCGCGTCCTTCACCACGTGGAAATTCGTTATGATGTAGCCGCGCTTGTCGATGATGACGCCGCTTCCCGACGCGCGGGGCTCCACGGGAGGCTTGAACGGGAACTTTTTCTGCTGCTGGCCGCGGCTGTCGTACTCGTACACGTCGTTCTGCGCCGCGTCCTTGATGGCACTTATGTTGACGACCATGGGCACGGTCTTCTTGGTGATTTCGATTATCTGGTCGTTGAATTTTTTAAGCGAGGTGTCCGGCTTGTCGGCCGCCGCGGCGGGACTTAGCCCCAGGCCGAGGGCGATTACAAGCAGGGGCAAGAATGTTCGCGTTGTCATCGATGATTCTCCTTGTACGGCATGCGCCGCGTATTCCGGTATGCGGCTGGTTTTCGCTGACGGGTTCTCCGTTCGTTGAATAGAGGGGTCAATCGGCCCCCCGATAATTCGTTCCCTTCAGGTCCCCCGGAGACGCCGGGTCGAAATACCGGCATCACCGGGGCGATTGCTCCCAGATGCAAATGATGCGCGGTAGCGGGGATTACTTCAACCATATTTTCGGACCGCATGTTTGGTAGCGGCAATAATTCGAATGATGATGTTCGCGGACGGGCTATTATGCCGGGGAATTCCCGGAGATGCGGTAATTTCGAATGCCCGGGGCCGCCCCATCCGTTCTGCTCGCCTTTTATCGGGCTATTCCCCGTTGTTCGCGGCACGCTCTCTCGCAGCCGGACGCTGCCGCCGTGCAGGATGAAGCCCTGTCAGAAATACCAGGTGAGCGAAGCGATCACGAATGCGCACTTTGCGTATGGATCGAAGTCCGACGTAACGCCGGCGCCGCGGAATACGTGCGCCTTCATGACCGCGACTGCAATGTCGACGTTCCCGAGCGCGTTGTACTTGAGCGCCGGATTGAAGAAAAGGCCCCTTCCCTCGAAGTCCGCGATCGCGAAGAAATCCGCGCGCAGGAGCGGGGTGATGTCGTAGCCCAGCGCCGCTGCGGCATAATGCCGGTTGAACGTGATAAGCCGGTTCGAGAGCGCGCGCATGCCCGTCTCGTCGGGTCCAAAGTACCGGTCGCGCAGGTACTGGGCGCCGAGCCGGGCGTCATTGTTAAGCCCATATTGATTGTAAAAATACTCAAGGAGCATCGTCGTGCCAAACCGGAAGGTGTACTCGTAGCCCGCTCCCGCGCACGCGAACGCACGTCCCTCGCGGGGGCTGGAATAGAGGAGCGCGCCGCGCGCCGTGCCGCCCGCGAGCGTCGTTGCGAGATCCACGCCGGTCACGTCGCGGTACGATACGCGGCCGCCTATGGCCGCGATGTCGGTATCGCCGATCGAAACCTTAATGCGCCCCAGCAGGTTGGTGCTCCGCGCTTCGTAGCGGTCGCGCGGATCCCGGTCATCGACGCGCCGCGGGTTCGCCACCACCGAGACCGCGGCAGCCTCGCCGGGGAAATACTCGACGCGCAGCGCATCGATCCCCCGCGCCTCCTCCGGTCCCTCGATGCTCGTGGGCGGCACGGGGCTCATTATGTCCAGCGGGTTCCAGAGCCTGCCGCTGCCAAAGCGCACGAGCTGACGGCCGGCGGTCACCGTGAAATCCCCGGCGCGCAGCTTCGCGAAGGCGCGGTGCACCCTGTCCCGGTACCCGATCCTCGAGTTGCGCCAGGGTTCCCATTCCGGCTTCAGGAAATCGTCGTAGTCGGGCGGACTAAAGAGCGCGTCGTATTCCGGTGCGCCCATGAAGTTCGAGGCTATGAGCTCGTTGTCGATTTCGGCATGGAGTATGAGGTGATCGCCCAGGGCGAGTTCAGGGGAGAGGCGCAGCCTGTTGAGGCTCGCGCGCAGGTCCCTTTCACGGCCGGTCTTTGCGTAATCGTCCGTGTGCATTCCCAGGAAAAGGCTCCTGAAGTTTCCCTTGAACGAAAAGCTGTCCGATTGTGCATCCCCCGGCGCGGGGGCCGCGGCGTCTTCGCCCACGAGTGCGAACGCACGGGGAGGCACGCAGAGCGCCGCGAGCAGTATGAGCAGACACGCCGCCCGGCGCATCATTTCCTCTTTTTCGCGGCTGCGGGCTTTTTTCTCGTGAAGTGCGCGGCGCCGCGCGTGCGATCGCTGTCCACGCTGCCGTCCACGAGGTAGATGAGGCGCTCGGCGCGCTCCATGACCATGCTGTCGTGGGTGGAGAAGATGAAAGTCGTTTTTCTGCGATGATTCAGTTCGTGCATGAGGTCCAGCAGGGCGGCGCCGGTCTTCTGGTCCAGGTTCGCGGTCGGTTCGTCGGCGAGGATAATGTCGGGCTCGCTCACGATGGCGCGCCCGACCGCGACGCGCTGCTGCTGGCCGCCCGAAAGCTTGCCGGGCACGCGATGGGCCTCGGCCTCGAGGCCCACCTCCCTGAGGATCGCCATGGACCGGCGCGTGCGCTCCTCCCTGTCCACGCCCTGCAGGAGCAGCACGTATTCCACGTTCTCGAGCGCGGTCAGCACGGGGATGAGGTTGTAGGCCTGGAATATGAACCCGATCCTTCGCAGACGAAGCTCGGAGAGCTCCCTGGGCGAGAGGGTGCCCAGATCCGTTCCGCTCACGGACACCCTTCCCTCCGTGGGCCTGTCGAGCCCGCCGATGATGTTGAGGAGCGTCGTCTTCCCCGAGCCCGAGGGGCCGGCGATCGCGGAGAATTCTCCTCTGCCTATAGCGAGATCGATCCCCCTGATCGCGCGCACCGTGATGCCGTTCGACTCGTAGTTTTTCACCAGTCCGCGTACCGTGATGAGTCCCATGGGTCCCTCCGGGGCGCCGGTCCGTGCCTGCGCCCTAATAAAGCATAAACGCTAGACGAAATGCAGCGCCTCGAGCGGGCGTATGCGCGCCGCCTTGAGGGCGGGGTAGAGCGCCGCGATCGCGGTCGTCGCGAGCACGATCCCGCCCGCGGCGACGATGTCCATCCCCTTGATCACCGGATAGATGACCGAGCCGGTCCCCCACAGGCGCATGGACTCGTTGAAGAACGAGAAGTCGATCCCACGGGCGCCCAGGAGCGTCGTGAGCCCCGCCCCAAGGACCGTCCCCGCCGCAAGCCCCACCAGCCCCAGGTTCGCCGCCTCGCACATGATGATCCAGAAGATCATGGACGGCTTCGTGCCGATCGATTTCATGACGCCTATTTCATGAAAACGCTCCATGATCGCCATGATGAGCGTGTTTGCGACCGAAAATATCACCGTGATGAACACGATGGCGAAGAAAATATACATCATGGTGTCGAAGAGCTGTATGGCGCTCACGAGGTTGGGCGCCATGTCCTTCCAGCTGAGCACCTCGAGGCCGGGATTGTTGATCGAGGCGATGAGCGCGCGCTTCACGGCATCGACCTCGTTCCGATCGCCCAGGACCAGGTTTATCTCGGAGATCGCGCCGCCCATGCCCGCGGTCTCCTGGAGCGTCCTGATGCCGGTGAAGGCCACGAACTTGTCGAAGCTCTCGACGGGCGTCTGGAAGAGTCCCACCACCTGCATGCCTACTCCCACGATCTCGTTCTTCCGGTCCTGCATCATGAGGACCAGGCGGTCGCCAACGAAGAGGTCCAGCCTTTTCGCGAGCGCTTTGGAGATGAGTATGCCCTTGTCCGCGGGCCCCGAGAGGTAGCGGCTCTCGTTGTCGTTGACCAGGGAGTCGGACACCTTCGTGAGGTGTTTCTCGCGCTCCGGGTCAATGCCCACGAGCATCACCCCGCGCGACGCCTCGGACGAACGCAGCATGCCCTGCGCCTTCACCCGCGGCGCCCATGCCCTGATCCCGGGGGTTGCTTCGAGCGCCTTGATCGTCTTCGCGTCCATCGCGAAGTTGAGCTCGAGTTTCATGGAATCCCGGAATCCATTTTTATGGATGGCGGCGTGTCCCAGCGAGGTGCTGATCGTGTTTTCCACCATCTGGCTGTTGAACCCGTTCATGAGGCCCATGGAGAGGATCATGGCGAAGATTCCAAAGGCGATCGACGAGATGACCACCAGGGAGCGGCGCCTGTTCCTCCAGAGATTTCTCCACGCGAGCATGAGTACGATCTTCGTGTTCATGGCGCCTTCCTCACAGCTGCCTTATGGCCTGGACCGGCTCCAGGCGGGACGCCCGCCGCGCGGGAAAGACCGAGAACATCATCGCGAGGGCAAGCGTGATGAGCGCCGTCATCGAGAGGTTGAGCGCCGTCGCGTCGGCGGGGTAGGTCACCGTCGTGACGCCCCACACGGCCATTTCCTTCGCGTAATCCGAGTAGTCGATCGGGTTCACCTGGAAGTAGTACGAGAGCCCCCATCCCGCCGCGCACCCCAGGGCTATGCCCAGGAGCGCGATGAAAAACGATTCCACGAGCACCATCGCCACGACCTGCCCGGGCGTGGTCCCGATCGAGAGCATGACCCCGAACTCACGCGTCCTTTCGAACACCGACATCTGTATCGTGTTGAGTATGCCGAATGCCACCACCATGAACAGGATGAAGTCGAAGATGTAGCAGCTCACGTCGTCCATAACGATGAACTGCACGAGCTCCGGCATGAGCTCGTCCCAGCCCATGACCTCAATCCCGCGGGGATCGGTCTTTTGCGCGATGAGCGCTTTCACGGCGGCGGTGTCCGAGGGGGAGGCGAGCCTCAGCGTGATCGAATGCACGTAGCCCACCATGGTGAAGGTCTCGTCGGCCTGTGCCAGCGGCATGAGGACGAGCGCCATGTCGTATTCAGGGTTGCCGCTGCGGAAGATCCCCGCGACCGTCAGCTTTTCGGCTGCTATGGAGCCGTCGAATCCCTGCGAGATGAGCGCGACGACGCTGCCCGTGCGCGCGCCCAGGTTTTTCGCGAGCGTTTCTCCCATCACGATCGATTTGCGGTCGTCCGGCGAGAGGTAGCGCCCGCCGGGGAGCACGCTTGAATGCAGCGTGCTCACGCTTTTCTCGGCCTCGGGATCAACGCCCTGGATCATCGCGCCCGCGGTGGTGTTCCCGAATGAAAGCAGGCCGTCTGCATGGATGCGCATGCTCGCGCCCCTGACGCGCGCATCCTTTCCGAGCGAGTCCAGGAGCGCCCCGTCCGGCTTGAGCGCGTAGTCGATCGTGCGGTTTTCCCAGTAACCCTTCTCGTGGACCTGGATGTGCCCGGTGTTGGACGCGACCGCGTCCTCGATCATTTGATCATGCCCGCCCTTGGCGAACGCGTTCATGAGGATGATCATCGCGCTCCCCACGAGGATGGTGAGGAGCGTGAGCACCGTGCGCCTGGTGTTGCGCCACACATTGCGCCAGGCGAGTCGTATCGCGATACGCGCGTTGGCCATGATCATCTCCGCGTCAGGTTCTGGATGGTGAAGATGTAGTCGGGAATGGGCGTATTGAACAGGGCGTCACGTATCTCCATCACCGTGTACTGGTCCTCCCTGCCGGAGGTCTGCATTTTGTACCAGGTGGGGATGGTGCGCCCGCCCATGAACGCGAAATTCCCGTATGACAGCGTCTTTTTTAATGCACCGTGCTCGTTGTAGAACTCCTGTCTCACGGGGAGGTAGTCGGACAGGCGTGCGAAATACACGATCTTTCCCCAGACGACGGCGGCCTCGGGCCTGGGCGTGAGCACTACCCGGTAGCACTCGTGGCCGTCCACGGTCCCGGTGCCGTCAAGCTCGTGGTCGTAGTCCACAGTGATGCTCGATTCCTTGACGATGTCGTCGTTCGTGAAGTCGGAGCCCATCCAGGCCTGCAGCATCATGGACGGGGATATCTTGATGTCCTGCTGCAGCTCGGGCACGTAGTGACGCATGTTCTGGTCGATGAGGAGAAAGCGGTTTCCCGCGTCCTTCGCGGGCGCGTAGATCTCGGCGAAGGACTTTTTCCGGGAGCGCACCTCCCAGCTCTTGAGCTCCATGGTCCTGGTCCACTTGCGCGCCTTCACGGTGATCGCGTAGACCGAGACCTGGGTGTCGCCGCGCACGGCGCCCTCGGACGCCTCGATGATCTCCCGCGCCGTGACCGCGTCCGCCCGGGACGAGAGCCCCAGGATCGTCATCGCGGCGAGCATTATGGAAGCCGGTATTTTCATCGGTCCCCCCTCTTCTTTCCTGATTTTAAAACCGCACCGGGTTCCCGCGGAGCGATCCCGTTCATCCACATGTCGAACGAGTCCTTCATCATGGCTTTGTAATCGAGCGATTTTCCGCTCAGCCAGTAGAGCATGGCGAAGCCCCACATGAACGAGAGGTCCAGGACCGCGAGGTTTTCAAAGTCGAGGTCGCGGATGAGGCCCTTGTCGCGCATCGACCGGTAGATCATGGTGGTGGCGGGGAAGGTGCGCTCGATCTTTTCCCAGAGTTTTTTCCGGAGGTCCTCGTCCCTGAGCGCCTCCGATGCGAGCTCCTGGAAGAGGGGCATGATCCAGGGATTCTCCATGTGCTCGCCCACCTGGCGCATCATGTCGCGAAACATGTGGGCCTGCCCGCCTTTTTCAAAATGCGCGCTGTGCGTCTGCCAGAAGGAGATGTCCTCGTCCACGTGCCTGTCCATGAGCGAAAGGAATATCTCGCGCTTGCTGTCGAAATGCCAGTAGATGCCGCCCTTGGTGATGCCGGCCTCCGCGGCTATGTCGTCGAGCTTCGTGGCGTCGTAACCCTTGCGCGCGAAGCAGCGTGCCGCCGCGTCGAGGATCTCGTT
>CALMJO010000196.1 GCA_937864375.1 uncultured Spirochaetota bacterium | reverse complement strand
GCTCCGGACCGCGCCGCGTATCGCCTCCACGTACTCGCGTCCCGTGCCGCAGCATCCCCCCAGGAAATTCGCTCCCGCCCGGACGAGCGCGGGAATCGACTTCGCGAAGTCGGCGGCCGTCGTCTTGTACACGACCTCCCCGTCCACCATCTCCGGGAGCCCGGCGTTGGGCTTCATCCAGAGCGGCAGCGAGGTCGCCGCGCGCATGCGCGCGCAGATGGGAACAAAGCCCTCGATCCCCTGCCCGCAGTTCGCGCCTATCACGTCGGCGCCGGCGGCGGTGAGCTCGTTCACGGCCTGCTCGGGCGTGTTTCCCATCATGGTGCGGTCCTTCTGCTTCCCGGAATCGAACACCATGCTCGCGACGACCGGGAGCCCCGTCGCCTTCGCGGCTTGGACGGCGATGCGCGCCTCGTTCACGTCCATCATCGTTTCCACCACGAGTGCGTGCGCCCCGGCCCCGGCAAGCGCCCGGGCCTGTTCGTCGAACGCGGCGCGGAGGTCCTCCTCCGTGATGTCGCCGCTCACGAGCATCTTGCCGCAGGGGCCCATGGAGGCGAAGACGTACGCGCTTTCGCCCGCCGCGCGCCTGGAGATTTCCACCCCCGCGCGGTTGATCGCGGCGGCCTTGTCCGCGAGCCCGAACTTCCCAAGCACCACGGCGTTCGCGCCGAAGGTGTTGGTGAGGATGACGCGGCTTCCCGCCTCAACGTACAGGCGCGCGACCTCTTCAACCTTTTCCGGGTGCGACAGGTTCCACGAGTCCGGGCACTCGCCGCGCCCCAGTCCCCGTTTCTGCATCTGGGTGCCCCAGGAGCCGTCGGTCACGACGATTCCATCTGCGACGAGCTTCTCGATGAGTGCGTGCATGCTTCCTCCGGTTGAACGCCCCCGCGCTTCGCGTTATGCGCAATGCAGCGGGGGCTTCGTGATTACAGGTTCATTATCTTCGCGGTCTCTTCCTTCGTGTCGCCCAGCCTGTACGGGATGAAGGCCAGGAGCCCTATGGCGCACGAGAGCGCACATACCAGCCATATGACGCGCACCCCCTCCGGGTTCTGGGCGCTGTAGCCGAATGCGCCAAAGACGCCCGCGAGGATGAGCGCGCACAGCGCCCACCCGGTCTTGCGGACGATGCCGTAGATCCCGTAATGGACGGCCTCGCGGCGCTTCCCGTGCTTGAGCTCGTCGTAGTCGGACAGGTCGGCAATCACGCCCAGCACCGCGGTAAACATGCCCCCGATTGGAATCGCGGCGACGGGAAATATGATCATGGCCTGAACGAGCGGGGATATTGCGTCGGTCATTCCTATGAAATAGCTCAGTGTGAAGCCCGCGGCCATTGCGAATATGATGAAGCGGAAGACGGTCTTCTTGGAGTAGCGCTTGAGCAGCCAGTACCACACCGGCGCGGAGGCGGCCATCATGATGATGACCTCGGCCATGAGGATCGAGGCGTCGGCCTCGGGACGCTTTAATATGAGCGTCGTGAAATACGGAACGTTCATGAGCATGAGCTGGTAGGTGAGCTGCACGAACATGATCATGACCGCGAAGGACAGGAACTGTTTGTCGGCGAACACTTCCCTGCACACCTTGAAGAATCCGGGCCACTCGTCCTCCCCCTGCGGCGCGTGGCGCTCGTGGATGCCAAAGAGCGTGAGCTCGCCCGCGATGAAGGCCGGGATCGCGAGCACAAGTCCCATCATGAAGGGGCCCATCGAGGTAAAGAGCGGGCCCGACAGCCCGCCGCCTATGAGCGCGCCCAGGACGCCGATCGCCACCCCGATGGACGCGATCTTCACGCGCTCGTCGTTCTTCGCGCTCATCTCGGGAAGCACGGCGAACCAGGGAATGAGCACGCCCGTGTAGGCCCAATAGTAGACGAAAAGCGCCGCGCCAAGCACCCAGACGTTGATCATGCTCTCGCCCTGGACGGGAGGGAGCCAGATGAAGATGAACGAGAGGAACAGGAAAGGGTTCGATACGAAGATGTAGGGCTTGCGCCTTCCCCACCTGGATTTCGTATGGTCGCTCCAGTAGCCCACGAGCGGGTCGTTGATCGCGTCCAGGAGCCTCCCCCCCGCGAGCAGGATCCCCAGCCAGGCAAGCGGGATGTAGCGCGTGAGGCTGCTTCCCTCGGGCGGCGTGTAGAAATAGGGCACCCAGGCGTAGAGCACAGTGTCGTAGATGTTGAACGCGAAGCTCGCCATGTTGTAGAGGATGATCTCCCCCATGGCGAGCGGCTTAACGGAATTGGTCGCTGCAGAGCTTCCCTTCATGTGCGTCCTCCCGAGTGTTTTATCCGGCAAGAAGCCTTCCCACCAGCTCGACGCCTGACTGCGCGTCCTCGCCGTAGCCGTCGGCGCCTATCTCCTTCGCGAAGGCGTGGCTCACCGGCGCGCCTCCCACGATGATCTTGTACCTGTCGCGCGAGCCGTCCTTCACGAAGAGGTCGACCACCTCCTTCATGGCCGGCATGCTCGTCGTGAGCAGCGCCGACATGCCGATGATGTCGGGCTTGAATTCCTTCGCCTTTTCGACGAACACCGCCGACTGCACGTCCACGCCTATGTCCACCACGGTATACCCGTTCCCCTGCAGGAGTGCAAGGAGAATGTTCTTCCCTATCTCGTGGATGTCGCCGTGGACGGTGCCCAGCATCACGGTGCCGCGGGACTTGTAGGCGCCCTTCTTGAGCTCGCTGTCCAGGAGCGCGTACGCGTTCTTGTACGCCTTCACGCACATAAGCACGTCGGGAAGGAAGTAGTCGCCGTCGCGGAAGAGCACGCCCACGCGTTCGAGCGCCGTGAGGAGCCCCCCGTTCAGGATGTCCAGGGCGGATACGCCCGCCTGCATCGCTTCCTTCGTGAGCGCCTCGGTCTCGTCCGCCTTCATTTCGACGATCGCGTCTTCGAGTTTCGAAAGTGTGTCGTTCGCCATGTCATTCCTCCTGCTTAATAACGGCAAAGGAAAGGGAGATGGGGGGATTGAAGAGATGAGGGGGATAAGGATTGGGGTTGGCTCAGGAATAATATCCGAACTCCTATGCCGTTACTCAATCTTTTCCTCCATCTCTTCTATCGCCGTTAATCCTTTATCTCATCATCCCCCTTTCCGTAATGCGTATGTCTGCAACAGTGCTACGCCTCCCACTCGGCGGCGTAGAAGTCGTCCAGGGAGCGCGCGGCGACGGACTTCACGAAGTCGTCGAGCTCCTTCGCGAGTTTCGCGTCGATATCCTTCTGTTTGTGCTTCGCGAGGATCTTCTTCGCCTCCTCGCGCGCGCGCACGGCCATGTCGCGCTTCCCGCCCTTTTCCCAGATGTCCCGCTTCTCTCGGTCGGCGAGCTTCGGGATGAAGTGCTCGGTGCGGAAGTTCTTCTGGGTGTGCTCCTGCATCAGGTAGTTGCCGTCGGGGCCCACGTTTTTGATCACGTCGAGGGCCATCGAGTTCTCGTTCACCTCGATCCCGCGCAGGGCGCGCTCAACCATGCCTATGATCTCGTTGTCGATCACGGTGAGCTCGTGCGCCGCCGCGGTGGAGGACTCGAGCGTCCCCACGCAGGTGATGTAGTTCGCCCCTCCCATGGCCGCGAGCATGATGGACTGCGCGCGCTCGGTGCCGCACTGGACGTCGATCGTCTTTGATTCGGTACATCCCGCCACCGCGCGGCAGGGGAGATTGTAGAAATTTGCCATCTGCGCGCTCGCCGCGCTGATCATGCCGGTCTCAATTGCGCCTAACGCGACCGTGCCGCGGCGCATCTCGGCAATGGTGGAGACCGTGCCGTAGAAGACCGGGGCGCCCGCGTTCACGGCCTGCGCCATTACGACGTGCGCGATGATTTCCGCATTGTGCTGTACGAGGAGCCCCGCGAGCGTCACCGGCGCGGTGGTCCCGGCCATGGCCTCGGGCGCCATGATGCAGGGCTGGCCGTTCTGGGCCATGAGCATGAGCCCCTCGATCTGCAGGTGCGCGGTGGAAAGCGGGCTCTGCACGCTGATGATGGCGTTGAAGGGGTGCTTCGTCTTCACCCTGTCCATCCCGCCCATGATGAGCGAGAGCATGTGCATCATGTCCTTCGTCGCCATGACGCCGTAGGAGCCCAGCGTGTAGGGCTTTTTGCAGTTGAGCGCCCACTGCCGCATGGTCTCCACGTGGATGGTCTGCATGGGGATGTCGTTGGGCCAGATGTCCATCTGGTTGGTGTGGACGTTTTCCAGGTAATCGATGAGCACGATGTGGTCGACGACGTCCTTGAGGGTGGTGGGGCGGTATTCCCCGGTTTCGAGATCGTACATGTTGATCGCGGTGGAGAGCCCCGAGAACACGCGCGTGTCCGGGCTTATGAGGCGCTCGTACGACGGGTCGCAGCCGCACATGACGAACTCGCGCGGCGCCTTCTTCCGGTATTCCTCCACCACGTGCGCGGGGAACTTCACGATCTTCGTTTCCTCGTCGACCGCGCACCCGATGTCGCGCAGTATCCCGCGCATCTTTTTCACGACGACCCGAATGCCCGTCTCGGCGAGCACGCGCATGGAGTGCTCGTGGACGGTGCGGATCTCGCTCTCGCTCAAGACCTGGTATTTGCCGCTTTTCATAGCCGCTCCCGGGAGACCTGGAATGTAGCGCACGGGAGGGAACCCGCTGTTCCCGCTGCCCGAGGCTTCTGAGTGAACCTGTGTTCATTTATTTTCTGGTTGCATAAAAAAGTCAAATAATAATTATACTGATATAGCGAATTTACCGGGCACCGGTTTTCCAGGCTTTCGCGCGCCCGCCCTTCCAACTCCGATTGCCTGGCAGGGATTTCGTTACTCTGTCATCGGCGAGCCCCGGACTTTCGGGGCGAGGAGAGATCTTGAAGCGCGTCGGTGCTTTAAGATTTCTCACCCCGAGAGGCAGGGTTCGAAATGACAGGTGTTTGATCAGAGCGGACAGTGATTGACCGGCAGCCGTATCAAGAAATCGGACATTAAATCAGGAAAACAGGGAGGCGCCATGAGCACGAACTTCAACCCCGAATGGAAGCTGGGCACGCAATGCGTGCACGCCGGAGAGGGCGTCGATTCCGACACGAAGGCGATTCGGCGCCCCATCCACATGGCCAACAGCTACTCGCTGCCGCATGACCTGGGAGAGCTCATCAAATCGCTCTCCATAGAGGACACCGATCACTTCAACTATACGCGCGAGCTTTCCCCCACCCCGCGCTTTCTTGAGGAGCGCCTCGCGCTCCTTGAAGGAGGCGAGGACTGCGTGGTGACGGCAAGCGGCATGGGCGCGGTAGCCGCGACGCTCTTCACGCTGCTGGGCGCCGGGGACCGCCTGGTCGCGAGCGAGATCTGCTACACGGGGACGCAGAAGCTCGCGGGATTTCACCTCCCGCGCTTCGGGGTGCTGACGACGCAGGTGGACACGAGCGACCTGGACGCGGTGCGCGCGGCCGTCACGCCCGGCACGAAGCTCGTGTTCGTGGAAACGCCCGGGAACCCCATCGTGCAGATTTCCGACATCGCGGCGATCGCGAATATCGCGCACGACGCGGGCGCGCTCCTCGTGGTGGACGCGACATGGTCGGGCCTGGTCACGCAGAAGACGCTCGCACTGGGCGCGGACGTGGTCATCCACAGCGCGACCAAGTTCATCAACGGGCACGGAGATTCGCTCGGGGGCGCCGTGATAGGCCCCAAAAAGCTCATGACCGAGATACGGGAGTACGGCATCGTCCACCTGGGGGCGTGCGCGAGCCCCTTCAACGCATGGCTCATCATGCGCGGCTCGGTCACCCTTCCCCTGCGCATGAAACAGCACTGCGAGAACGGCATACGGATCGCGGAGTTCCTGGAGTCCCATCCAAAAGTTCTCTCGGTCCGCTACCCTGGCCTCAAGAGCCATCCCGGGCACGAGGTCGCGAAGAAGCAGATGAACGGCTACAGCGGCATGCTCAATTTCAACCTTAAGGCCGACATGATGCAGCACTTCGAGTTCCTGAAACGACTGAACATCATCACCTACGCCGTGTCGCTCGGCCACGACCAGAGCCTCATCTACTACATGCCCACGGACTTCTTCTTCGCCGACTGGGGCGTGATGAACGACGCGCAGAAGGCGAAGTACCGCGCGATCATGGGCGAGGGAATCTTCCGTTTCTCAGTGGGAATCGAGGACGCGGAGGACCTCATCGGCGACCTGTCCCGCGCGCTGGATGCGGTGCCGTGAGAAGGATTCAAAGAAAGGGAGAGGGGGAGATGATGGGAGATCGGG
>CALMJO010000195.1 GCA_937864375.1 uncultured Spirochaetota bacterium | reverse complement strand
GATCGAGACCATCCGCGACATCACCCAGATACGGCAGGCCGAAAGCGAGATGGCGCAGGCGCGCCAGGCCGCCGAGGAGGCGAGCCGGCTCAAGAGCGAGTTCCTGGCGAACATGAGCCACGAGATCCGCACGCCCATGAACGCGATCATCGGCATGTCGCACCTGGCGCTCAAGACGGGACTGGACCCGCAGCAGCGGGACTACCTCGCAAAGATCGACCGGGCGGCCCACAACCTGCTCCAGATCATCAACGACATCCTGGACTTCTCCAAGATCGAGGCCGGGAAGCTGGACATGGAGACGGTGCCGTTCAACCTGGACGAGGTGATGGCGAACCTCTCGACGGTCATCAGCGTGAAGGCATACGAGAAGGGCCTTGAGTTCATGTTCGACGCGCATGCGGACATTCCCAACCGGCTCATAGGCGACCCGCTGCGACTGAACCAGGTGCTGGTGAACCTGTGCGGCAACGCCGTCAAGTTCACGGAGAAGGGGGAGATCATCGTCTCCTCGCGCCCGCTCGGAAAGAGCGATGGCGAGGTGAGGATCGAGTTCACGGTGACGGACACCGGGATCGGCATGACGCCCGAACAGATGGACAGGCTCTTCCAGTCCTTCTCGCAGGCGGACAGCTCCACCACGCGAAAGTACGGGGGGACGGGGCTGGGGCTTTCGATCTCGAACAGGCTGGTTGAATTGATGGGCGGCTCGATCACGGTGAAGAGCGAGCCCGGCAGGGGGAGCGTGTTCAGGTTCGACGCCGTGTTCAGGGTCCAGCAGGGCCAGGGGAAGGCGCAGTCCGAGCGGATCGGGGACCTCAAGGGGCTCCGGGTGCTCGTGGTGGACGACAACCAGAGCGCGCGGCAGATCCTCAACGAGATGATGGAACGCCTCTCGTTCAGGGTCGAGGTGTGCGCCTCGGGGGCGGAAGCGATCGCGGCGCTGGAAGGGGCATCGGCCGGAGGAGAGGCCTTCGACCTGGTGCTCATGGACTGGAAGATGCCCGGCATGGACGGCCTCGAGGCGAGCAAGAAGATCAAGGCAGACCCGCGGCTTTCCAAGGTGCCCACGATCATCATGGTTACCGCCTACGGCTCGGAAGAGCTCATGAAAAGCGCGGAGCTTGCGGGCCTGGACGGCTTCCTCCTCAAGCCGGTGAGCCCCTCGACGATCGTGGACACGGTCATGCGCGTCTTCCAGAAGGCCGGCGGGCAGGGTATGCCCCTGCTCAGGCGCACCGGCCGCGAGGACCCCGCGGAGATCGCCCAGGGGATACGCGGTGCAAGGGTCCTCCTCGCCGAGGACAACGACCTGAACCAGCAGGTGGCAATCGAGCTCCTCGAGGGCGCGGGCCTTGCCGTGACGCTCGCGGTGGACGGACGCGACGCCGTGGCCAGGATGAGTCCCGATTTCCACGCGGTCCTGATGGACGTGCAGATGCCCAACATGGACGGCTACGAGGCGACCCGCATCATTCGCGCGGATTCCAGGTTCGCCGGGATCCCGATCATAGCGATGACGGCTAACGCCATGGAGCAGGACCTGGAGCTCGCCCGGCAGGCGGGCATGGTCTCACACGTGGCGAAGCCCGTGGACCCGGTAAAGCTCTATCGCACGCTCGTCGAGCATATCAGGCCGGACCCGGCGAAGCCGTTCGACGCGGCGCCCCGCGCCGCCGGGGAGCGGGCCGGTTCCCCGTACCGGGACCAGGCCGCGCTTCCGGACAGCCTGCCCGGGATCGACATCGAGGACGGGTTGTCCCATCTGGCAGGGAACGCCTCAGCGTACGCTCGTCTCCTGGGGCAGTTCCCCGGGCGGCAGGGCGCGACCGCGGCGTCGATTCGCGCCGCCCTGGAGCGGGGCGACCGGGCGGAGGCCGTGAGGCTTGCGCACTCGCTCAAATCGGTTGCCGGCAACATGGGCGCGCGGGAGCTCTTCGCCGTATCGCGCGACACGGAGCGCACGCTCAAGGAAGGAGGTACGGCGGAGGACCTCCTGCTGGACATGGAGCGTATGCTCGCCGTCGTCGTGGGCGGGCTGGCGTCCTGGTCCGACTCCCGTCAGGGCGAAGGCGGGAAGGAGGGGGCGACGATAGATTACGCCGGGCTGAAAGAGCGCGTCATCGCGCTCGAACGGCTGCTCAGTGACGACGATACCGCATCGGTGGACCTGATCGACGAGCTTTCGTCGCTGGGCATCAGCGCGCTGGCGGATGTGCTGGCGACGATGCGCCGGAAGGCGGAGGGCTACGATTTCGAGGCGGTCCTCGCGCACATGGAAGAGCTGAGGAGGATCATCGATGAAACGCGGTGAAGCGCGGGGATAAACGGGAAGGCCCATGGGGAACGGATCACGATACCTGCGCCTGGTCGTCCTGGCGGTGATGCTGGCCGCGGGAATGACGCTCTCCTGCGATGAAGGCAGGGGCGGCGCGAAGCGCGGCTATTACGCGGAGTTTGGCGGCGGATGGTCCTTCCACGCGGGGGACGTCCAGAACGCCTCCTCCCCGGCGTTCGACGATTCCGGGTGGGAGAAGGTGTCCATGCCGCACGACTGGCGGAGCGATCCGCGCCACCGCGACTACTACGGGTACGTCTGGTACCGCGTGCGCTTCAACGTGACGGGCGCGATGCCGCAGGGAGACATGGGTTTGCAGTACATCGCGGAGGACACCGACGTCGCCTGGCTCAACGGTACCGTGATCGGGTTGACTGGCTCTCCGTGGGGAGAGGAACACGCCTATGACAGGCTGCGCATGTACAAGATACCCGCGAGCCTCCTGCAGCGCGAGAACGTAATCGCCATACGCGTGCACAGCGCCACCACGGAGTACTGCGGCTTCCCCAAGTACGTTCCCGTCCTTGACGTCTACACCGACCTCTTCCGCCTGCTCTACATCGCGGAGCTGGTGAACATCATCTTCGTCGCCAGCTACCTTGTCATCGCGCTGAGCTTTTTCTTCTTCTACCTGAGAAGGCCGGGCATCACGGAGAACCTGCTCTTTTCGCTGTTCTGCTTCTGCGTCGCCTCGCTCACGTTCGCGTTCGGGCAGCAGCTCAAGTACGTCGTCTGGGACAATTTCTACTTCTGGAAAAAGCTGGAGCTGCTCACGGCCGTTCCGCTGCACCTGCTGGCCTATTTCTTCCTCTTCAGCTTCTTCGCCTCCCTGAACGCGCGGGTGCGGGGCCTGCCGGTCTGGCGGTACCTGGGGTATCTCCTCGCGGCGACGACGCTTGCCGCCTGGATGGTGGTGCTCCTCGCCGGTCAGTCCTGGATCTGGCACAAGGCGCACTCCATGGTGATCCAGTCGTACCTGCTCTACATCCCGATCATGCAGGGACTCATCCTGTACCACGCGACGGTCAGGAGAAACCGCGAGGCCGCGTTCATGCTCGCGGGGTTCAGCATTTTCATCTTCTCGGGCGTGAACGACATCATGGTCAACATGGCGGTCTACATGTTCCCCAAGCTGATGGCGTACGGCTTTTTCTTTTTCATAGGCTCGATGGCGCTCATAAGCGGAAACCGCTTCGTGGCGCTGTACGAGCAGATCAAGAACCTGAACGAGAACCTCGAGCGCAATGTCGGGGAGCGGACCGCGGAGCTGTACGCGAGCAAGGAGCGCTACAGGCTCCTGATCGAGAACAGCCATGACATCATCTACATGCTCACGACCGAGGGCGTCTTCACCTTCGTGTCGCCCAGCGTCAGGACCCTGCTGGGGTATGCGAGCGACGAGGTGATAGGCCGCCCGATCCAGTCTTACATCCATCCCGACGATCTCGTTTCGTGCGCGGTCTACCTGCGGGACGTGCTCGCCTCGAAGAAGCGGTTGAACGCCATCGAGTACCGCGTGCGGCACGCCGCCGGCTCGTGGCGCTGGCACCGGACCAACGGGGTCGCGCTGCACGACGAGGCCGGCAACGTCACCGGCTTCGAGGGGATCGCCGGCGACATCACCGACGCCCGGCTGGTCGAAAAGGAGATGGCCGAGGCCCGCCTCGCCGCCGAGGCGGCGAACCGCTCCAAGAGCGAGTTCCTGGCGAACATGTCGCACGAGATCCGCACGCCCATGAACGCGATCATCGGCATGTCGCACCTGGCGCTCCGGACGGACCTCGATGCGCGCCAGCGCGACTACCTGGTGAAGATCGACCGCGCGGCGCACAACCTGCTGCAGATCATCAACGACATCCTGGACTTCTCCAAGATCGAGGCGGGGAAGCTCGACATGGAAAAGGTCCCGTTCAACCTCGACGAGGTGATGGCGAACCTCTCCGCGCTGGTGAGCGTCAAGGCGCAGGAGAAGGGACTGGAATTCATCTTCGACACGGGCGCCGACATCCCCAACCGGCTCGTCGGCGACCCCCTGCGCCTCAACCAGGTTCTGGTGAACCTGTGCGGCAACGCCGTCAAGTTCACCGAGCGGGGAGAGATCATCATCGCCACCCGCGTGGCGGCGCGCACCGGCGGCGAGGTGCGCATCAGGTTCACCGTGACCGACACCGGCATCGGCATGTCGCGCGCGCAGGTCGAGAAGCTCTTCCAGTCCTTCTCGCAGGCGGACAGCTCCACCACGAGAAAGTACGGCGGCACGGGGCTGGGGCTTTCCATCTCGCGGCGCCTGGTGGAGCTCATGGGCGGCACGATCGCCGTCGAGAGCGCGCCCGGGAAGGGGAGCGCCTTCGCGTTCGACGCGCTCTTCCGCGTGCAGGAAGGCCCCGATGTGCCGGCGGGCCAGAAAATAAATTTCCTCAAGGGACTGCGCGTCCTCGTCGTGGACGACAACCAGAGCTCCCGCCAGATACTCGTCGAGATGCTGGAGAGGCTCGCCTTCCTGGTCCGGGCGTGCGAATCGGGAGAGCGCGCCGTCGAGGAGATCGCGCGGGCCGCCGGCGCGGGAGATGCGTACGACCTCGTGATCATGGACTGGAGGATGCCCGGCATGGGCGGGATGGAGGCGGGCAGGCGCATCAGGACGGACGGCCGGGTTGAGAAGAAACCGGCGATCGTCATGGTCACGGCGTACGGCTCGGAGGAGCTGATGAGGAGCGCCGAGGAGGAAGGGCTGGAGGGCTTCCTCCTGAAACCGGTGAGCCCCTCGACCCTGATCGACACGCTCATGACGATCTTCATAAAGGGCGCCGCGGGCGCGCCGGACGCGGCGCGCGCGAAGCCCCGCGAGGACCCGGCCGATCTCCTGAATGGCATCCGCGGGGCCCGGGTGCTCCTTGCCGAGGACAACGACATGAACCAGCAGGTGGCCATCGAGCTCCTCCAGGGCGCGGGGATCTCGGTGACGCTCGCGATCGACGGGAAGGAAGCCGTCGACAAGATGAGGCCCGACTTCCACGCGGTGCTGATGGACGTGCAGATGCCGGTCATGGACGGGTACGAGGCGACGCGCATCATCCGCTCGAGGCCCGAGTTCAACGGCATTCCCGTCATCGCGATGACGGCTAACGCGATGGAGCAGGACCTGGAGCACGCCCGGCAGGCGGGGATGGAGTCCCACGTGGCGAAGCCCGTGGACCCGGTGAAGCTTTACCGCACGCTCGCCGCGTGCATCAAGCCAGACCCGGCGAAGCCCTTCGACGCGGTCCCCGGC